>JANNNT010000550.1:0-3504 GCA_031398685.1 Rhodocyclaceae bacterium
ACCTGGAAGTACGTGGCGCGCAAGGACTTTGCCGGGGCACCGAAGAAAACCTTCAGCCTGGCGGTGATGCTCAAGTCCATGCGGGAAGCCGTCTGGGCGCTGCTGCTGCCGGTGATCATCATCGGCGGCATGAAGACCGGCATGTTCACGCCGACCGAAGCGGCCGTCGTCGCTGCCGTGGTGGCCTTGCTGGTCAGCGTCTTCATTTACCGCGAAATGAAGTTCAGCGATCTACCGGCCATTCTGCTGGCCTCGGCCAAGACCGCTAGTTCGATCATGCTTATTGTTGCTGCCTCGATGGTTTCGGCCTGGCTGATCACGATCGCCGACATTCCGGCGCAAGTCACGACCTTGATGGCGCCGTTCATGGACAACAAGCTGCTGTTGATGGCCATCCTGATGGTTCTGGTGTTTGCTGTCGGTACCGCGCTCGATCTGGCGCCGACAGTGCTCATCCTGACGCCGGTGCTGATGCCGCTGGTCAAGGAAGCCGGCATCGATCCCTATTACTTCGGGATCATGTTCATGATGAACAACGCCATTGGTCTGATCACGCCGCCGGTCGGCACCGTGCTCAACGTCGTGTCGAGCGTGGCGCGGGTCAATCTAGATACGGTGATCAAGGGCATGTGGCCCTTCCTGATCGCTGAAACCGTGGTCATGTTCCTGTGCGTGCTGTTCCCGGAACTGATCATTGTTCCGGCGCACTGGTTCTACTGATCGAAAGGCAAGAACGGGACGCGCACGGTCGGCTTCCCGAGTTGGATGGGCAATGTTCAGAGGCAGTCAAAGAGGTTGTTGCAGTCCTATCTTAAACAGGAGAAGTAAAATGAAACTGAAAGAGGCTTTATTTGCATCGCTGTTCGCCGCTGGTTTGATGGCGGGTGCCCAAGGCACCGCGCAGGCTCAGACTCAATCATTGCGCTTTGCTTCGGAAGCGGCTCGAAGTGACCCCCAATTCGCCGGTGGGGAAAAATTTAACGAACTGCTCAAGGCCAAGACCGGCGGCGCGCTAGAAGTCAAGGTGTACGCGGACAGTGCCTTGGGTAACGCTCAGGCGGCAATTTCTAGTGCGCGTGGCGGCACGATCGACATCGTGGTTTCAGGCTCGTCCAACTACACCGGATTTGTTCCACTTCTTGGCGTGTTCGATATCCCGTTCATGTTCAGGGATACCGCCCATGCCTACCGGGTGCTCGATGGAAAAATTGGCCAGGAGATCATGGACAAGCTCGGTGAATTCGGGCTGAAAGGCCTGGCCTACTGGGATACCGGCTGGCGCGAACTGACTAATTCCAAAGCCCCGGTGCGCACCCCCGCCGACGTCAAGGGCTTGAAGGTTCGTACGAATGGTAGCCCGGCGCATAATGAAACGTGGAAACTGCTCGGCGCCAACCCGGTGCCCATGCCAATCGGCGAGCTTTATACCGCACTGGAAATGAAAACGGTCGATTCTCAGGAACAGTCGCTCGGTTTGCTCTATTCGGGAAAATTCTATGAAGTGCAGAAATACCTGAGCCTGACCAATCATGCCTACAGCGCATTGCTGCTCTCGATGAACAAGGTCAAGTTTGACGCCCTGTCACCCGCACATCAGAAGGCCGTCATCGAGGCGGCTCAAGAAGCCGGTGCCTACCAGCGCAAGCTCAACAACGACAATATGCGGAAAATCATCGAGGACGTAAAGAAGGCCGGGCTACAGGTTATTGAAAACGTCGATTCGAACCCGTTCATGGAAGTGACCAAGCCGGTACGTCAGACGTTCGTTGCGAAATTCGGCGGTGACAACTACATCAAGGCCATCGACGACGTGCGCGAGAGCAAGTAGATTTACCGCGGCAAAGCTACACGTATATCGACCGAGTACCAACACCCGAACAAACGCTCTGGAATCCGGTAGGGGTTCCAGAGCGTTTCTGCCTCCAGTAGTCGCCGCGAACTGTTTCGATCCTCCGGCCCATCTTTTGGCAAGCCGTGTCTTTCCGGGGAATATTCATTGGCAAGGCGTGTTGAACGTTGCGAAAATGTGGACTGCTATACTATGTGTCAAATCAAACAAGGAGCACGACTGTGGCGAAGCTAAAAAAAATAAAAACCGACTCGCTCCGCTCGCAGGTCTATTCGCAGTTGAAGTCCCAGTTGATGGGGGGTACCTGGAAGGCAGGCGAAAAGCTGCCGTCCGAAAATGAACTGTGCATAACTTTTGGCGTGAGTCGGGTGACTGTTCGCGCCGCAATCCAGCAACTGGAGATTCTCGGACTGGTCGAAACGAAGCACGGTGGCGGAAACTTCGTCAAGGATTTTTCGACAATCAACGCGATGGACGCGTTTCACCCGCTGATCCAGATCAGCGAAAACCAGGACATCATCACAGTCCTTGAATACCGAAAAATTATCGAGAAGGGTACGATCGGCCTGGTCGTCCCTAAAATCACGCCAAAAGACATTGAAAATCTTGAAGAAACGTACTCGATGATGGTGGCTCTAGCCAACACCAACGAATCTGAAAAGCAGGCCAATGCCGACCATCTCTTCCACTACCGCCTGGCGCAGATCGCGAAGAATCCGATCATCACCAAGGTTTATGAAATCATCAACGTGATTCTTTCCGCTGCCATGGTGGACATTGTCGAATTGCTCGGAACGGAACTCGGGTTGCGCTATCACCGCGAATTGATCGACGCGCTGAAGAGCGGCGACAAGGCCTTGTGCGAATCGTTGATGGAAGCACACATCGAAGAAACAATTCAACGCATACTTAATAAAACAAAAAGATATCCCGGGAAGACGCTCAGCCACCTTTCGGAAATGAGTTCCAATCAGAGAAAGCAATGAACGCTGAATGAACTGCCGGACCGTGCCGCCAATCAAGACGCCAAATGATCAGCCCGATCTGACGGTCGCTCTGGCAGGTTCTTGACCGAAGCGTCTTCACCAATCGCCGCTCAAACCGCTTGTTGCGCTTCCGGATGCCTCTCCGGCTCGGTGTGTTTCTCGCACTGAAAAATAACTTCAAGTCGAACATCCTCCGTCGCCTTTGTCCGTTGTCATTCCGTTCAGGCTTCCATACGCACTCTGCGAAGGCGGATTCAATACGGCGTTTTGCGCCTGTCTGACTGTCCCCAGAAAAAATCGGTTGACAGCAAAAATGGAGTGTGAGTTAATAACATGTATCACAAGTTACAAGCATCCAACTCTCGGAAAATACTGACAAAAACGGGGAAAGCCTCCGGGGTTGGTGACCGGGCTCCGATTCCTTTCGCCGCCGGTGCTTGCCGTACAAACGACTAAATCGACGCCAACGTCCATCTGCGGATCGACGGCGTCAAAGCCTTCAGTGACTTCGCCAAGAACGCTGACGGAAAGTTGCTCAAGGTTTCTGGAAGAGAAAGCCTCTTAAAAGGAGAATCAAGTGGTTAATGAAGCGATGATCAAAGAGCTCAAGGGCATGGCCTTGCGGCTCCGTTGCAATGTGCTGGAAATGATAGGCGTTGGCAAGGCAGG
>JANNNT010000554.1:0-3283 GCA_031398685.1 Rhodocyclaceae bacterium
CGCATCGCCGTAGGAGAACAAGCGCCCCTGCAACATCTTGTCCGGCGAGAAGCTGATGCCGGGCACCACGTTGGCCGGGTTGAAGGCGACCTGTTCGACTTCGGCAAAGTAGTTCTCCGGATTGCGATTGAATTCGATCACGCCGACTTCGATCATCGGGTAATCCTTATGCGGCCAGACTTTGGTCAGGTCAAAGGGATGGTAGGGCACTTTTTCGGCGTCCGTCTCCGGCATGATCTGGACAAGCAACGTCCACTTCGGAAAATCGCCGCGCTCGATGGCCTCGTACAGATCGCGCTGATGGCTTTCGCGATCCTTGGCCACAATCGCTTCGGCTTCCGCATCGCTCAGGTTCTTGATGCCCTGCTGCGTGCGCCAGTGGAACTTGACCCAGAAACGCTCGTTCTGCGCATTGATGAAATTGAAGGTGTGCGAGCCAAATCCGTGCATATGGCGATAGCTGGCCGGAATGCCGCGGTCGCTCATAACGATGGTGACCTGATGCAGCGCCTCGGGCAGCGAGGTCCAGAAATCCCAGTTATTGCCCGCGCTGCGCAGATTGGTGCGCGGATCGCGCTTGACCGCGTGGTTGAGATCCGGGAACTTGAGCGGGTCGCGCAGAAAAAAAACCGGCGTGTTGTTGCCCACCAGATCCCAGTTTCCTTCTTCGGTGTAGAACTTGAGCGCAAAACCGCGGATATCGCGCTCGGCATCGGCGGCGCCGCGCTCACCGGCCACGGTCGACATGCGACTGAAGAGTTCGGTCTTCTTGCCAACCTGCGAGAATATCTTTGCCCGGGTGTATTTCGTGATGTCGTGCGTCACCGTGAAGGTGCCGTACGCGCCTGAGCCCTTGGCGTGCATGCGACGCTCGGGAATCACTTCACGGTCGAAGTGCGCCAGCTTTTCCAGGAACCAGACGTCCTGAAGCAACTGGGGTCCGCGCGGGCCAGCGGTGATGACGTTCTGATTATCGACGACCGGGCAGCCAGCGGCTGTGGTGAGTTTCTTGCTCATGGCGATACTCCTTGCGTGGTTGAGAAAGGTAATGAGTTGAGTTTTGATGGGTTAAGCCGACCAACCGGCCGGGCGAAGCACCTCTGCCAGCATCACGCCGGCACCAGTAACATTGACGCCAAGTCCGGCGACGAAACGCAGCTTGTCTCCAAATCGGTGCCCGACAAACGGGATATTCCCAGTCATGGCTTGAAGTCTAACGGCATTAAAGGTGCTCATGGTGTTCTCCGTAGGTCTTGTGGGTACACATCCACTATAGACACCGCATCAGTAACTGCCCAATGAATAATATTCAGTTTTATAATCGACTTACTCGATAAACCACTCTTGCCGCCATGACCCCCTTGCCTTCACTCAAACAACTGCACTACCTGGTTGCTCTTTCCGAACAGCTCAATTTCACGCGCGCAGCAGAATCCTGCTTTGTCACCCAATCGACGCTGAGCGCGGGGTTGAAGGAACTGGAAGACATCCTCGGCACGCAACTGGTCGAGCGCGATCGGCAGACGGTGCTGATGACACCGCTCGGGCAGGACATCGCCAGACGGGCACGGGACATACTCACGGCAACGCAGGATTTGGTGGCACTGGCCGCCGGTGCGGCGGAACCGATGACCGGACAACTCCGGCTCGGCATCATCCCAACCATAGCCCCCTTCCTGTTACCGCAATCACTAAAGCTCTTGCGGGAACGCTACCCCCAGTTACGCCTCGGCTTGCGCGAAGATCTGACGGCCAATCTACTGTTGCGCCTGGAAGACGGCCAGCTCGATTTCGCCCTGATCGCGCTCCCCTACGAAACAGCGAACCTGCATGTGGACACCCTTTTCAACGACGACCTGTGGATTGTCGGTTGCAAGAGCGACCCGGAAGTCAGGCCGAGAACGGTCACTCCCACGCCATCGCTGACCGACCGCCTGCTCCTCCTCGAAGAAGGCCATTGCCTGCGCGATCACGCGCTGTACGCCTGCGGCAAAACGTTACGCCATGCGACGGGCAGCATGGAAGCCACAAGTCTCCTGACCCTGGTTCAGATGATCGAATCCGGGCTCGGTATCGGGCTGGTCCCGGGAATGGCCGTCAAAAGCGGACTGACGGGAAGTCCGGGCCTGGTCGCGCGTCCGCTGGCCAAGCCAAGCCCCAGCCGTACCATCGCCCTTGTGGCGCGGCGCTCATCGTTGCGACTGATGGAAATGAAGGCGCTGGCAGATGTATTTCGGGAGGCTCATTCGAGCATGTGAAGTAAAAATCAATTGCGGAGGCCGGCACCGCCCCTCGAAAACCGAAAGGCATAGGCCAATAGACACGAACACCTTCAAAGCAAATGCCGTGACCCGCCTACATCTCGCTGACAACCCTTGCGAAATCTTCAACCTGCTGCCAGTCGGTGAATTCAATGATCGTCTTGGGATCGGTCGGCCCCTTGGTGAGCAGCATGATGAAGCGAATCATCAAGCGATCAAGGAATCGGTATTTCGGATAATCCAGCTTGCCTGCAAAGACCGCCAGTTTCTTTGGCCGCCATGGGATCTGCCTGAGAAACTTTATCAGGTAGGGATTGGTTTCCGGCCGGTTTTTTTCCGGCTTGCGGGCGACGATACTGACCGAGAAAAAGGCGCTCGGCGTGCTATCCAGCAATCGCAAATTGCTGTTGATGAAATCAAAAACCAGCGGACTGTGTTTCCCGTAGCGAATGCTGGCGCCAAGAACGATCTTTTCGAAAGACGACAAATCAAGCTGACCAACCGTTTCGACCGGAGCCAGCGTGACCTGATTTGAGCCACGTTCGATCACCTGTTTCATTCGCTGGCAGATCTTCAGTGTGTGACCATCGGTCGTTGAGTAGAGGATAAGAACAGAGGCCATGGTCCCGTTTCGCTGCTTCCTTTAAAACCGGCAGTACCCACATGAGCACCTCCGGTGCAAACATTCTGCTATTCAGCCACCGGCAGGGCAAGCACCACGCGTAATCCGCCCAGCGGCGAATCGGCCAGTTCGAGCCGGCCACCGTAGAGTCGGGCAGGTCATCGACAATCGCCAACCCGAGACCAGAGCCGGGCATCGTCGACGCGAATCGGGTTTCCGTCAGCCTGCAGGCTGCCGTGTCAGCAATGGCCCACGCGCGGTCAAGACAACGCGGTCGGCAAGGTGATCTCGACGGCGAGTCCATGGCCATCCTTGCCTTCGCCCAGTGTGATTCGCCCTCGGTGCGCCCAGCAAATCTCCCGTACGATAGCCAGCCCCAGACCGCTGCCGTCGGAATCGC
>JANNNT010000555.1:0-8312 GCA_031398685.1 Rhodocyclaceae bacterium
TATTGCCGACGGACGTTTCCGCTCCGACCTCTACTTCCGACTGCGTATCGTGCAGTTGACGCTGCCGCCGCTGCGCGAACGTGGCGACGACATCCTGCTCCTCGCCCGTCACTTCCTTGCGCAGCAAGCCGTTCGCTACGACAAGGGTGGTTTGCGCTTTGGCGCCGATGCCGAAGCGGCCCTGCTCAGTCACAGCTGGCCAGGCAATGTTCGCGAGCTGCGAAATCTGGTCGAACAGACCGTGCTGCTGGCCAGCGAACCCGTCATCCGTGCGGCCCACATGGCTTTCTTTATCATGCCGGCCGTGACCGCCGACTGGGCAAGCTCACCCACACCACGGGGGAATGCGGCGGCAGGCCGGCATCTTGACGATGTCGAGCGTGATCTCATCGCGCAAGCTCTCGAAACCTCTGCCTGGAATGTCACTCAGGCGGCTCGCCAGCTGGGCATTTCGCGTGACACGCTGCGCTACCGTATGGAGAAGCATAGTCTCGTCCGTGAGGCATGATTTTCTATCGCCTGATCAGGTCTGCTCAGCCTTGCCGGTACGTCCAGCGGCAACCGGGCTGGACAGAGGGTCTACTGCGGGCCCAATCCCCCGCTCCTCCGAAGCAAATTCAATCCTGCCCCCGGCCGCCAAGAGACTCCGGCACTTCGCCCGACTCACAAGCCTGGGCCTTCCTCAATCTTCTTAAGTTAGCGTTCCATCATACGGCGGGTTTGTAGGCATGAGAGCGGTGAGGCTTAGGGCGTTTTGGTCGAGGCCGGCTTCGGCCAGTTGAGCGGATCAAAGGCATTGGCGAAAAGGTGACTGCGGGCCTTCGAGAAGGCGCTGGCCGTAATCACCCGACACAAGCGGCTTCGCCGCTCAAGCAGGGCAAAGAAGACGTCCAGTTCGGCCTGCACCGCACCCCGGACGCCGGAGAGCAGGAAGGCGATCAAATGAGGGAAGGTCAGATCAGGCTGGCGAGATAATATGATGCCGGGCGGCGCGCGCAATTACTGAGCAGTATTTGACTCCGAGCGGGTGTTGGCAGAGATTCTCGAGCAGATAGAAGGTTGAACGGGCGACCCAGTCTCGGGGCAGCAAAAAAGGACTGATCTGCAGGGTTTTCTGGTGCGTCGTACGGTGAAAAACTCACCATTGCAGATGTTACCGAGGGCCGGCCTGCATTCGTCCGCGCCCGGCCTGATCAGCACGCAAATCTGGCAGCTTTGCACATGCTCCGTTGCTCTGCCCGGCGGGCGGGCGGTGTTGCGCGGCGGCATCGTCCCAGCAGTTGGGTTCCAACACGGCCATCACCGCGTATGGTGCTGCTTACGCTGAGTTCTATTTGTACTCCCGCCACTCCGGCGGCGTGTCGTCGTGGTCGCCATGCGGGTGGCGTTCCCAGGCGTGGGTGTAGGCCTCGTTCTGCGATTTCTTGAGCGGTCGATCCGGTGCTCCGAGGTTGTGTAACTGGGTCTCCTCAATGTAGTAGATTAGCGCGCGCATCACCTTGCTCATCAGCGTGTTGTCGAGGTGATACCCCTTGTCTTCGAGCGTGCCTTCGAGTTCCTGCAGCGAATGTTCATGCAGATCGTAGGCCACGCCAACCGCACGGCGCTCGACGTGCGGCTCGACTTCCAGGTGCTCCATCTTGCCAAGGAAGTCGGTCGCCTCGGGCACTTGCCCGGGAGGAAATTTTGAAAACAGCACATTCCGTTCCTTGCGGATCGGTACCGGTTTGTGGGGTGTTGCGACCGGTCGTTTCATGTTCGTTCCCGGGGGCTACGGCTTGTTCTGCATGATCTGCAGACCCTTGAGCAGGTTGAGCGCCTGATTGAGCTGGTAGTCATTCTTCGAGGCTAGTTCGCGGCTCGGTGGTTCGGCCGGGTCTTCGACGTCCTCCTTGGCGGGATTGCTCTTCGGCTTGGCCGGTGCCTTGCTTTGTGGCTTGACCGGCGTGGCGGCGTCTTTGTCCGTATTGTTTTCCAGGTGCTTTTCAAGGTCGGCTTCGCGCAGGCGCGTTGAAGGAGTACCGTTGGCCGTTTCTTCAATCACGATGTCGGGAACAATGCCTTTGGCCTGAATCGAGCGACCCGAGGGGGTGAAGTAACGTGCCGTCGTCAGCTTGATGGCCGCGCCGCCAGGCAGGGGCAGTACGGTTTGTACCGAGCCTTTGCCAAAACTCGTAGTACCCAGGATGACCGCACGTTTGTGGTCCTGCAGCGCCCCGGCAACGATTTCGGAGGCGGAAGCCGACCCACTGTTGATCAACACGACCATCGGCACCTTGAGGGCTTCGGGTGGCAGGCCTTTGATGTAATCGTCCTTGCTGCCGCGCATGTAATCCTCGGGCAAAGCGTAAAACTGGTGCTTGGCGTCCGGGGTGCGGCCATCGGTCGATGTCACCAGTGTTTTCGCTGGAAGGAAGGCGGCTGATACGCCAATGGCGGTATTCAGCAGGCCGCCTGGATCGTTGCGCAGATCGAGCACCAGTCCTTTGAGTGATCCGGGTTTGTACAGGTCGCTGAGGTGTTTGACCACCGAGGCTCCGGTACTCTCCTGGAAGGAGGTAACGCGCAAGTAACCATAACCTTCTTCGACCAGCTTGGATTTGACGCTCTGTACCTTGATCACTTCTCGCGTCAGGGTGATCTCGATGGGCTTGGCTTCGCCCTTGCGGATGATCGATAGTTTGATCTGGGTTTTTGGCTTTCCGCGCATGCGTTTAACCGCATCGGAGAGCGTCATTCCCTTGATCAGACTATCGTCGAGCTTGAAGATCAAGTCGCCGGACTTGACGCCGCCTCGATCGGCCGGGGTGTCCTCAATCGGCGAAACAACCTTGACCAGACCGTCTTCCATGCCGACTTCGATGCCCAGTCCGCCAAACTCGCCCTGGGTGCCCACCTGCAAATCCTTGTACGAATCCGCATCGAGGTAGGTGGAGTGCGGATCAAGATTGGAAAGCATGCCGCTGATGGCGTGGGTAATCAGTTTCTTGTCGTCGATCGGTTCGACATAGCCCTGTTTGATGGCGTTGAATACCTCGGCAAAGGTTCGTAGTTCCTCGATGGGAAGATTGGCGCGCACTTCCTTCTCAGCCATCGCCGAAAATTGCAGGCTGATCAGGACGCCACCCAGCAACCCAGCACAAATCAGTCCGGCTTGTTTCAACTTACCCATCGATATCGCTCCAGTGCTTTGTCATTTCAGATTGACCCATTTCAACGGATCGAGCGGTTGCCCCTGATGACGTAGTTCAAAGTATAAACCGGATTCCGGATTGCCACCGCTGTTCCCCACGGAAGCTACGGTGTCGCCCCCTCTTACGTTGTCCCCCACTTGCTTTAGCAGCGCATCGTTATTGCCGTAGATCGACAGATAACTGCTGCCGTGGTCAACAATCATCAGATTGCCAAAACCGCGCATCCAGTCAGCAAAAACAACACGCCCGCCAGCAATGGCCTTGACCTCACTGCCCGCGCTGGCCCGGATAAACAAGCCCTTCCAGGTGCTCCCTTCCTGGCGCGCGCTGCCAAAGCGGTTGCTGACAACTCCACGGGCCGGCAAGCGCAGCCCGCCTTTCAGTTGCGCAAAGTTGCCGGCAGGCACAGCTTCCGGCGTTCTCTCGTTGCTGATCTCGGTGGCCGGCGGTTTGGCCGGCAGTGATGGCTCTGCGCTTGGCGATTCCTTCTTGCGCGGAGCTTCACGGCGCGGGACAGGCTTCGCGGCGATAACTTTTGCCAGCCGTGTGATCAGTTGCGACAGTTGCTTCTCGTTGCGCTGCAGGTTGCCGATTTCACGCCGTTGTTCCGAAATTTTCGCTGAGATGCCTTCCAGCACGCCCTTTCGCTTCTCGCGTTGGGCAATAAGTCTGCCGTGTTGTTCCTTTTGTTTGGCCTCGATGGCCGCCATTTCTTCGGCGCGTTCCTGGGTGTCGGCGGCGAGGGTTTGTTTGCGTTGTAACGAGCTGTCGATTTCGAGCAGGAGTTGGCTGCGAGCACGGCCGATGGCGGCGAGATAATGCAGGTCTCGGGCCATCTGACTCGGATCGTCACCGTTCAATAGGAGTCGCAGAGAGTCCGGGTTGGCCTGCAGGTATTGGCGATAGACCAGCTTTTCCAGCTGTACTTGCTGGCTGTTCAATCGACTTTCCAGCTCCCTCGACTGGGTACCCAGATCCTTCAGCGTCTCCTGCAGTGCATTGCGCTGTGTTGTCAGATTGTGCTGATCGCGTTGGGTGACCGAGATTTCCTGCTCGATTTCTTTCAGCTGGTCGGCGGCGCTGGCGCGCTTGCCTTCAGCGGAAACCACATCCTTGCGCAGTGCTTCGATCTGCCCGCGCAGCTCCTTCAGGTCGCCTTTCTTCTCGACAACTTCAGCGCTGGTTGGCGGCGCGGCAGGTTTTTCCATGGCCAGCGCGGGCGCGGAAAGAGAACTGAGCATGCTGGCCAGATAAAGCAAAAAGGCCAAGCTTAGCCGGGTAGGTCTGCCGATACGCCTTTCCGGCAACATTGAGGTGTTTTTCTGGGCGGGGTGTGTTTTTGCTTTACTGAAGTGGTTCATTCGACTGCCTAGGGATTGCCTTGGGGACGCCCCCCGGATCGTTAATTATTCTATAATGATTCCTCGTTCTTAACGAGTGTCAGTCATCGTGGCGATAAAGGGTAGTCTCATCGACAAGCAGGAACACATCGAACAGGCGGCGCGTGCGCTGAAGTCGATATCGCATCCCTTGCGGCTCAAAATTCTTTGCGTGGTCGGCGATCAGGAGGCCTGCGTGCAGGAGATCGTTGATTCCGTCGGCACGTCGCAAAGCAATATTTCCCAACATCTGGCTATTTTGCGCGAGAAGGGTGTGCTGCTTACGCGCAAGGATGCCAACCGCGTCTACTACCGCGTCGGTGACGCCCGCACCTTGCAGTTGATCGGCATGATGCGCGAGGTTTTTTGCAGCTAGCCGAGGCCTGTATCGTTCACGTGCCGTGATCGGCTTATCCCGTTTTTATCCCTTGGTTATTTATTGCCGTCTCTGGAGCTTCGCTTGGAATTCATTCAACAAAATCTCATCCTGATTGCTGCAGCAGTCGCTAGCGGCGCCATGCTGCTTTTCATGACCGTCCGTCGCCCGGGCGGTGCCCATGCCTTGTCGCCGACTCAGACTACCCAACTGATCAATCGTGAGGACGCTCAGGTCATTGATGTGCGTGAGCCCGACGAGTATGTTGCCGGGCATTTGCCCGAGTCGCGGAATTTCCCGCTCGGGCGGCTTGAAGAACGTGCCGGCGAGCTCGACAAGTTCAAGACCACGCCGCTGATTCTGATTTGTCAGACCGGAGCACGTTCGACCGGTGCCTGCAAGAAGCTGGAAAAGCTGGGCTTCACCAAGGTTCATAACCTTGATGGCGGCATCAATGCCTGGCGTACAGCCGGGCTGCCGCTCAAGAAAGGTTCCAAAAAATGAGTGCGGCGCCGCGCGTGCTGATGTACTCGACGGCGGTTTGCCCATTTTGCGTTCGGGCCGAACAGTTGTTGCGCGCACGCGGTGTTGCCGAAATCGAGAAAGTGCGTGTCGATCTTGATCCGGAACGACGTGCCGAGATGATGGAAAAAACGTCGCGCCGTACTGTTCCGCAAATCTTCATCGGCGCTACCCATGTCGGTGGATGTGACGACCTGATCGCCCTTGATCATGCCGGCAAACTTCTTCCGCTGCTGTCCGGCGAAACCGTCTGACAGTGCCCAGACTATTACTTCAACATTTTACTAACCAAGAGAATCGTCATGACTGAACAAGAAGCCCCGTCATTTTCCATTGAAAAACTTTACGTCAAGGATCTCTCGCTTGAGGTTCCGAACGCCCCGGAAATTTTCCTGGAACGCGAAAGTCCCGAAGTCGGCATCCAGTTGCAGACCGGCGTGAAGACTCTTGGCGACGACGCCTACGAAGTCACCCTGACGGTAACGGTGACGGCCAAGCTGGGTGAAAAAACGGTGTTCCTCGTCGAAGTCGGTCAGGCCGGCATCTTCCGCGTCAAGAATGTTCCCGAAGACAACATGGCACCACTGCTCTCGATTGCCTGCCCGAACATCCTCTTTCCGTATGCCCGTGAAGTGGTTTCCGAGCAGGCTGTTCGTGCCGGTTTCGCACCAGTCATTCTGCAGCCGGTTAATTTCGAAGCGCTGTACGCCGCACGTGCCGAGCAGGAACAGGCGGCAACCGAGGCGGCGGTTGAAGGTTCGCCCACGATTCAGTAACAGGAGTTCCTGAAATGAAGAGACTGCTGCTCTGGTCAGTCGTCGCAGCGGGGTTTGCCCCGTTAGCGAACGCCGTCGAATATCGCACGGTGGAATCAGCGACGGTGCTCTACGATGCCCCTTCGCAGAAAGGCAGCAAACTCTTCGTGATCAGGCGCGACACGCCGGTCGAGGTCGTCGTTGGACTCGAAGGCTGGTCCAAGGTGCGCGACGCTGAAGGTGGCCTGGCGTGGATCGAGAGAAGATTTCTCTCTCAAAAGCGGTCAGTCATCGTTACGGCCGATCGGGCCGAGGTGCGGCAGAAGGCGGAAGAAAGTTCCCCGCTGGTTTTCGAAGTCGAGAAGAACGTGGCGCTCGAGTATCTTGAAGCGGTGCCCGGCGGCTGGGTCAAGGTTCACCATCGTGATGGTCAATCAGGCTTTGTCCGCGCTAATCAAATCTGGGGCCTCTGAGTTTTGAATGTCACGGTAGTTGCGGCGGGGGCCTGGGGCACGGCTCTGGCCATTGTCTTCAGCGCCCGGCATCAGGTGACGTTGTGGACGCGCGAGGAAGATGTCACCCAAGAGATGCTGGCAACGCGCGAGAACCGGCGGTTTCTACCGGGCTTTCCTCTACCCGAATCCCTGCGCATCGGGCAGGATTTCCAGGCAGCCGTTGCGGGCGCGGACCTTTTAATCCTGGCTACGCCGCTGATCGGTTTTCGCTCCACGCTTCGCGCTTTGCATGAACTGGGGCAGGTCAAGCCCATCATCTGGGTTTGCAAGGGGCTGGAAGCGGGTACGGCACTGCTTCCGCATCAGGTGGTTGCCGAAGAACTTGGCGAGGACGCGCAGTGCGGAGCGCTGACCGGTCCCAGCTTTGCCGAAGAAGTGGCGAAAGGTCTGCCGCTGGCCATCACACTGGCGTCACAGGATGCCGAATTTGCGCGCCACATGGCCCTGGAGTTGCACAGCACCCGATTTCGTATCTACGCCAATGACGACCTGACGGGTGCCGAGGTCGGCGGTGCCGTCAAAAACATCATGGCCATTGCGACCGGCATTTGTGACGGGCTCGGGTTCGGCTACAACGCCCGCGCCGCGCTGATGACACGCGGATTGGCCGAAATCGCCCGACTCGGCGTGGCTCTCGGCGGGCAAGAAAACACCTTCATGGGTCTGGCCGGCATGGGCGATCTCATTCTGACCTGTACCGGCGACTTGTCGCGCAACCGGCAAGTGGGGCTGGCGCTGGCAACCGGCAAGAAACTGCCGCAGATCCTCGCTGATCTCGGGCACGTGGCCGAAGGCGTGAGTACGGCGCGAGAGGTCGTGCGTCTGGCGGAAAAACTCGGCATCGAGATGCCGATTACGCAGGCTGTCGATGCCATTCTGCACCACGACGTACCGGCGGCCGAAGCCGTTGAAAAACTGCTCAGCCGTGATCCGAAGACGGAAATGCAGTAAGGGTGGGGGACTAAACCCCGTCAGTAAAGCCCATCTGTCGCCACGCCTCAAACACCGTAACCGCCACCGCGTTTGAAAGATTCAGGCTGCGTTGTCCTGGCCGCATTGGCAGGCGCAGGCGGTGCTCATCGGGAAACTCGGCCATTACCTCGGGCGGCAGCCCGCTTGTTTCACTGCCGAAAACAAACACATCGTCGGCGCTAAACGTTGGCGTATCAACGCGCTGGCCGCCGCGTGTCGTGATGGCAAACCGGCGCCGCCCGGCCAGTGCGGCTTTACAGGCGTTCCAGTCCGGGTGCCGGAAGACCCGCGCAAACTCGTGATAGTCAAGGCCGGCGCGTTTGAGCGAACGGTCTTCCCAGCGAAAGCCGAGCGGTTCCACCAGATGCAGCTCGGTGCCGGTATTGGCGCAGAGGCGGATCACGTTCCCCGTGTTCGGTGGGATCTCAGGTTGAAACAATACGACAGCAGTCAAAACGGGCTCCAAAAAAGCTTTGGTTTTTTGTTGAATCAGCTAAAATCAGTCGATTAGCGTAACTACCTCAAAAATTACTGGAGCTTGTAATGGCTCGGCCGGAAAAGATTCGCCTTGGCGATCTGCTCATTCAACAAGGGCTGCT
>JANNNT010000253.1:0-12914 GCA_031398685.1 Rhodocyclaceae bacterium
ATTCCCGTTGCGGTGGCCTGTTGCTGCACTTTTAATGCGTCAAATACCATCTGGCTCATCTGGATGTCGCGCTGACTGCTATCGGTCTTGGTGTATTCCTCTTCGCCATCGACAACCGTTTCCCGGATCAGGATCAGGCGCTTCTCAAAATCCACGTATTTCCACTTCAGGCCATCGGCTTCTCCGGTGCGCATGCCGGTGAAGAAACGTACGGTAATGTATTGCCTGAAATCAGGCCGGATGGTCTCGATGATTGATTTCACTTCGTCGAGCGAGAAGGGATCAACATCCGTACGTTTGATCTTCAGTTGTTTGATATTGGCGAACGGCGTGCGAAAATCAAAGCGGTCGGCCGCTTCATTGAGGATTTGTCTGAGCGGGTTCAGCATCTTGTTGACTCTTGCCGCAGAAAGTTGAGTCTTCTTGCCCCGCGCGGTGACTTTGGCGAGTTTGGCGCGGAAAGCAAGCACATCAGCCTTGGAGATCTGGCCGACCTCCCGATCTCCGAATTCAGGAATCAGGCTGTTATCGAGTTCGCGGCGAATGGTTTTCTTGTGAGACTTCCGCCACTCGACTTCCTTCTCTTGGTACCAGGTTTCAGCGAAAGCCTTGAAGACAGGGGTTCCCGTTTTGACCGACGCACCAACCAACAGATTTTGTTCGAATACCGACGAGACAGCACGATCCTGGTCAAACTTCAGTGCTTGTTTGCTTGTCGGGAAAAATCGCCGATATTCGAAGCTGCCCGACCTGATCTCCGATTCAATTCGCTCTAGCACTTTAACTAGCCGCTTGCGGTTAGAGGGCGTGTCGCTTAGCGTCGTTTGCTCACGGCAACGCAACTCTCTAAAACGAAAATCAAGAAATAGGAGTTTGTTGTCACTCCGAGCTCTTATGCTACCCATGACAAACTCCTCCGTTTGCCATGGGTATTGCGAACGCAGACGCGGCCGTGATACTCATATCTCGCTCAATGTGTTCCCATATATAGAGGATTTTCCGTCCGCCAAAAGGTCGTATGTAATGTTCTCCCTCAAGCAGGACGCTGTCTTTCAAACGCTCTCTGATGGTTCTTGGGTCGTATTTGATTAATGTGGAAAGCTCGTCTGTTGTTAGATAGGTTAGTGACATGTCAATCTCCATTAGTTAAGATGTCGAGGGTGCCAAAAAATCATCCAAAGATATTTTTTGACATCCAGAACGACATTCTAGGACGTATTAAGTCGTTGTCAAGGGCTTTTTTCTATTCTGAATGAACTTTTTATACAGGAAATGACATGGTGCGTTGTCATCTCTCTCGCATGATGGGTGAGCGCAAGTTAAAAATCGTTGACGTGGCTCGGGAAACTGGCTTGCATCGGAATACGATTACTCTGCTATATAACGAGACGGCGAATCGCGTCGATCTTGAGACAATCGAATGTCTCTGCAAGCTGTTTGATTGTGCGGTTGGTGATTTGTTTGAATATCTACCCAGTGATAGCTTGGCGCATTGAGTCACGGAAAGCAGTCGTCGTGCGGTGACAAAAAAGCACTGCGTGTGGAAGTCGCTGGCACAGGCTGGGCACGCTACGGGCACAGCGTGGGCACAAAAAGAAAAAGGCCACTCGAAAGTAGCCTAAGTCTTTGATTTTATGGCGCGCCTGACACGAATCGAACGTGCGACCCCTGCCTTCGGAGGGCAGTACTCTATCCAGCTGAGCTACAGGCGCGGAGTGGTTGCGAAGCATAGCCGGTTTGTCGGGCGGCGTCCATCCTGTCCTGTTTGTGCCAGGATGGCAAAAGAAGCTGGCAGGCGCCACATTCGAGTTGATTCGCAAAAAAATGTCAGTCTTGTATGACTTTCTCGAATTTCTCTTCCATTTCAGCCATTCTTGCTTCGACTTTCTGATGATCTTTGATCGCCAGCACCAGAGAAACGACGGCCAGAATTACCAGTACAACTGCAATCGGCTGGCGAATGAGAATGGATGGGTCACCTCCAGAATTGACCATGGCGCGGCGTAGATTGGCCTCCGCCATCGGCCCCAGAATCAGCGCCAGCAAAATCGGCGAAAGACGGTAGTCATAGTGGGTCATCACGTAGCCGAGAATGCCAAAGGCCAGCGTGGTATAGACATCGAACACGTTGTTGCGTATGGCAAAAGCGCCGACCACCGAAAGCACGAAGATTGCCAGGGTGAGTATGGAACGATCCGCCATGATCACGCGGGCAAAGAGCCGGAAGCTGGATGCCGGCCATGCCGATGATCTGCATGGCGACTTGCGCCAGCATCATCGAGGCAAAGATCTGGTAAACAATGTCCATATGCTCCTTGTAGAGCATCGGGCCGGGCTGCAAACCCTGCATCACGAAGGCGCCAAGCAGTACGGCGGTAACCGCATAACCTGGAACGCCAAGCGAAAGGAGTGGAATCATCGCGCCACCGGAGCAGGAGTTGTTGGCGCATTCGGCCGCGTTGCGTTCAAAGGTGATCATGCCGACGGTGTAGCCATCTGGGCGGGCTGCACGAACGGCATTGTGGCCGATGGCCCCGGCGCCGCCGGTCTGGTTCAATACAGTAATGGTCTGGCCGAGAAATTTTTCGGCTGACTTGGACAGGGCGCGCAGCAGCACGTCGGTGCCTCCGCCTGCCGTCCACAGTCAGGCCAGAAAATGAGGCTGGAGGATGTGATCTTCGCAAAGGGCCTCCCGGAAAGATTACTTGAGTACGACCGGATCGACATTGGTCAGAGCGGGTTCGGGCTAGGTGCTTAAGGAATCAGGATGGCAACAATCCGGGGCGGAAAAATCAGCGCTACAGTCTGTAGCAATGATGATTAAACGCCTGGGGATAGTCGCAGGCGCTGGCTGGCTTTTTGCACTGGCCGTCTGCCTGGTTGCCGAGGCCTTGTTGCGTTAGTAAGGGGGTGTGCCGGTACTTGGCCTGCCATCGCTTCTCGCCGACGACGCGATGAACGATCCGGCCTCAATGATGAGCATTTCACGCCTTATGCAATATTTTTCCTGCTTGGGCAGACCAGCGGAGTCAATAGTCATGACAAGTGCGCGACCACGCTACTCAAACACGGGAGCCTTGTCGTTATGGTTGTTGGCGTTTGGAGTGCAATGGAGCGGAAAAAGAAGTTGGGTCGTTGCCAGGGGAGAGGCGGAAAACAATCCATAGGAACTTGAACAAGGAAGTGAAATTATTGTCTGAATTTCGCGGCAAAGGATACTCGTCGTTGTGCGGTTGAATATCCTATCCTTAGGAGCTGGTTACACTAAACTTTGAATGCTGGCACCAAATAGGTGCCGTCGTTTTCAATTGGAGAAAATCATGAAAGCTCAACAGGTGAACGACTCGGCGGCAGGAAGTACTCTGGCTATTGCTTCGCTCGTGGCCGCAGCAACCATGGTACTTAGCGGCTGCCTAGCCACCACGCCGGAGGCCGGTGGCTCGAAGACTGCAGTAACCGGAGCAGCCGGTGGCGCCACGGCCGAAGGCGCCAGCAGTTCACTTGAAAAATGCGAGAGTTCATTAGGAACTCTGGGCGTGGTCGAAGACCAGAGCGCGACTTGGTACCAGACCTTGCGCAGCTACAAACTCGGTTCCACAGTCCCGGTGTTGCGCATCATGATCCAGCAATCAAACTGCTTTGTGATCGTCGAACGTGGCGGCGCAATGCAGAACATGAACACGGAACGCTCGTTACAGCAATCCGGCGAAATGCGGTCCGGCAGCAATTTTGGCAAGGGTCAGATGGTCGCGGCCGACTACACGATGAGTCCGAACATCACGTTCAGCCAGAACACCGGAGGGGCAGGCGGTGTGCTCGGCGGTTTCTTGCCCCGCGGGTTTGGTGCATTGGCAGGTGGCCTGAAGACCAACGAGGCGTCGACTACGTTGATCATGATTGACAACCGCTCGGGCGTGCAACTCGCGGCCGCGGAGGGAAGCGCCAAGAACATGGACTTCAACCTCGGCGGCGCGTTCTTTGCCGGTTTCGGCGGTGCGGCTGCGGGAGGGTATTCAAATTCGCCCGAAGGCAAGATCATCATCGCAGCCTTCACCGACAGTTACAATCAGTTGGTCCGTGCGGTGCGCAACTACAAAGCCCAGACAGTTAAGGGTGGCCTAGGTACCGGCGGCACGCTGGGCGTGGAGGGCGGCTCGACCCCGGCATCGAAGGCGGTCGGCAAGACACCGGCCAAGTCGAAATAGCACCGGTCGATAGACCACCTGCCCGGGTTCTTGACGTCGAGCAATGCTAAGAGCCGGCCTGTTGTCGACCATGGCTGGCAGCTTCGCTACTTGGTGATGGCTTCGTTGCGTCCGGAAAACTTGTCGGACATCCGTAGCGCGGCATCACTGAATTCTCCGAGAGGTTTTTCAACACAATACCGGTCGACAAAGTTCTCCACAGTGCCGCTCGACATGGCCGATACCTGCTGACTCTGGTTGGCGTAGTTATGGCCTGTCAGCGCACCACGAATCCAGGCCAGGTAGTTTCTTCGTTGCTCCGCATCCTCTTTGGATTTGACCCAGGCACGACAGGACATATCGTCGAAACCGACAATTTTTACCGGAGCTGCATTGACACTTGCTGCAAAAAAGGTGGCGAACAGGAAACCCCAGGTCAGCAGTGGCATTTTTTTCGGCATTAGAAATCCTCTGGCTAAAAAAATCGGCGATTTGCTGATTCTCGTCCATATGCCCTGTGTCGTCTAGGAGAGAGAATTCGCAGGTACAATTCAGACTGCCAATCCCCTCCCCACGAATCCTCAGGTCAAAGTTCATGATAGGTCATCTTTACATTGTGGCAGCTCCGTCGGGAGCAGGAAAAACAACACTGGTGCGTCTGTTGCTTGAGAATGATACTGGCATCCGCGTGTCCGTCTCCTGCACCACTCGCAAGCCGCGACCCGGCGAAAAAGACGGTCGGGAATACCATTTTGTCGATGTGCCAAACTTCATCGAGCGGGTCAGTCGAGGTGAGTTTCTTGAGTGGGCTGAGGTGCATGGTAACTACTATGGAACGTCGAAAAACTGGATTGAGGCGGAGATGACTGCCGGGCGTGACGTGTTGCTGGAGATCGACTGGCAAGGGGCACAACAGGTGCGCAAGGCGTTCCCGGAGGCGATTGGCGTGTTCATTTTGCCCCCCTCGCTGGATACCCTCAAAGAGCGGCTTTCTGGCCGGGGCACCGACTCCGCAGAGACCATCGCTCGTCGTATTGCTGCCGCGCGAGACGAGATGCGGCATGTAGATGAATTCGACTATGTTATTATCAATGACGATTTGCAACAGGCGCTTGGCAACCTCCTATCCGTAGTGAGCGCTTCGCGGCTTCAATACACTACTCAGCGACAGCGGCATTCGGCGCTGTTCGCGACACTACTCTGATTATCAGGACGAAAAATATGGCACGAGTAACCGTAGACGATTGCATTAACAGTATCCCGAATCGCTTCCAGATGACCCTGGCTGCCACCTACCGCGCTCGCCAGATCACCGCCGGCGCAACGCCAATGGTTGATGCCGACCGTGACAAGCCTACGGTCATTGCTTTGCGTGAATTGGCGCTTGGCTTGTACGGCCTGGAAGTTCTCAACCGCGGTCACGCTTGACCGGCTAAAGCTGCTTGCGTGGTAATCAATCATGAATACCGACGCCTCGGACGCCAAGCTAAACAACGAAACTACTGATCAGACTCATCCGCAACTCCCCGCCTATCAGAACGAAGATCCGGCTTTCCGGGTCTTCGTTGATACTTTAAGCTATCTCGATCCGGACGAAATTGCGCTTGTTCTCGAGGCGTATCGCTTCGGGGAGGCAGCGCATCAGGGGCAGACTCGTCTCTCGGGCGAGCCCTATATTACGCATCCGCTGGCCGTGGCAGGCGCGCTGGCCGAGTGGCGCATGGACGCGCAGGCCATTACTGCCGCCCTGCTGCACGACGTCATGGAGGATACGGCAGTTACCAAAGCCGATATCGCCGAGCGCTTTGGCAAACAGGTAGCCGAACTGGTCGACGGGCTGTCGAAGCTCGACAGGATAGAGTTTCAGTCTTATCAGGATGCGCAGGCGGAGAACTTCCGCAAAATGCTGATGGCCATGGCGCGTGATCTGCGCATCGTGCTGATCAAGCTGGCCGACCGACGCCACAATTTGCAGACGATGGCTCCCGTTCGCCCTGAAAAACGCCGGCGCATCGCTTACGAAACTCTGGAAATCTATGCGCCGATAGCCACGCGACTCGGTCTCAACAATATTTCCCGGCAGTTGCAGGACCTTTCCTTCAAGCACATCCATCCCTTGCGCTTCCGTGTCTTGACGCGTGCGCTGAAAGCCGTGCGCGGCAATCGTCGCGAGTTGTTATCCAAGATTCTTGACGGCATCCGCAGCAAGCTCCATGAGGCGAACATCGAAGCGGGCGTGTTTGGCCGGGAGAAAAGCCTGTATTCGATTTATCGCAAGATGGTCGATAAACACCTCAGTTTCTCGCAGGTGCTGGACATTTACGGCTTCCGCATCATTGTTCAGGATAGGCCCACCTGCTACCTGGCGCTGGGCGCATTGCATTCCCGCTATAAACCGGTGCCTGGCAAATTCAAGGATTACATCGCCATCCCCAAGGGAAACGGTTATCAGTCCTTGCATACAACACTTATTGGTCCCTACGGTACGCCGATCGAGATTCAGATCCGTACCCAGAGCATGCACCATCTGGCGGAGGAGGGAATCGCCTCGCACTGGCTATACAAGGATAGCGAGGAAAGTGGCGCCGACCTGCAGGTCAAGATGCACAAGTGGCTCCAATCCTTGCTTGAACTGCAAGGGCCAACCGGAGATTCTTCCGAGTTTCTCGAACATGTCAAGGTTGATCTTTTCCCGGACGAAGTCTACGTTTTCACGCCCAAAGGAAAGATTCTGTCGCTCCCGCGAGGGGCGACGGTAATCGATTTTGCCTACGCTGTGCATACCGATATCGGCCACCGCTGTGTTGCGGCGCGTATCGATCATGAGCTGATTCCACTATCCGCCGAACTGGCCAATGGCAATCAGGTCGAGATCATTACGGCACCGCATGCCAATCCGAATCCGGCCTGGCTGACCTATGTGAAAACTGGCCGGGCACGCAGCAAAATCCGCCAGTTTCTGAAGGCTCTTCAGCAGGACGGATCGAGTGCGCTCGGCGAAAACATGCTGAACCATGAGTTGCAGGCGCTCGGCGTGGTTCCGTCCGAGATTCCGGTAATTGTCTGGGAGCGAATCATTCGCGATTCCGGCAAAAAATCGCGGCGGGAAATTTTTTCCGATATTGGTCTTGGCCGTAGTCTGGCCGCTGTTTTCGCCCGCCGTCTGGCGGCCCACGACGAGGTGTCGCAGACAGAAATGACCGTGCCGGCACCGCTGGTCATACGCGGGACTGAAGGTATGGCCATCCAGCTGGCCTCCTGTTGTTGGCCGATTCCTGGTGATCCGATCATCGGTTTGCTGCGCAAAGGGCAGGGCTTGCGCATTCACACCCATGTCTGTCCGGTCGCAAGAAAATTGCGTGGAAGTGAACCACAAAACTGGATTCAGGTGGAGTGGGAACCGGATCCCAATCAATATTTTGACGTACGCATCAAAGTGACAGCGAAAAACGTTCGTGGTGTGCTGGGGCGCGTTGCGACAGTCATATCGCAGGCGGGAGCCAACATCGAGCATGTCGGCATGGACGAGAAAAATTCAGGCCTATTCACGGACTTGCACTTTCTTGTCCAGGTATCAGGGCGCCTACATCTGGCCTCACTGATGCGTGCCCTGCGCCGCATCCCAGACGTTGTCCGCATTACCCGCGAACAGGAGTAATTTTTGAAAGTCGTGATTCTCGGCGCCGGCGTTGTTGGTGTCAGTAGCGCCTGGTATCTTGCCAAGGCAGGCCACCAAGTTACCGTAGTGGATCGCCAGCCTGCCGCCGGTCTGGAAACCAGTTTTGCCAATGGCGGCCAGATTTCCGTTTCGCACGCTGAGCCTTGGTCCAATCCGCATGCGCCTTGGCGTGCGCTTTCGTGGATGGGGCGTGAAGATGCTCCACTGCTTTTTCGTCTGCGCTGGGATCCGGCGCTTTTTGACTGGAGCCTGCGATTCCTGAGGGAATGCACGCCGGGGCGTACGCGCGCCAACATACGTGACATCGTTTCGCTGGCGCTGTATAGCCGCCACCAGCTGAAAGTCTTGCGCGAAGAAACGGCGATTGAGTACGACCATCTCGAACGCGGCATCCTGCACGTTTATACCGACCCCAAAGAGTTTGCGTCAGCCGAAGCAGCGTCCAAAGTATTGAGCGATTTTGGCTGTGACCGGCGAACGATCAGCGCCGATGAGTGTGTCGCGATTGAACCGGCCCTGAAAGCGGCGAGACCCCTGCTGGTGGGCGGTGACTATACGGCCGCTGATGAATCGGGGGATGCCCAGTGCTTTACCAGAAAGCTGGCCGAATTATGCAGCGCACGCGGCGTGACTTTTCGCTACGGAACAACGGTTGATCGGCTGACTACAGCGGGCGGTTCCATTGACGGGGTGCGGGTGAAAACCTTGACCGCTAACGAAGTGCTGACCGCCGACGCCTACGTTGTTGCGCTTGGCAGTTATACGCCACTCCTTTTGCGTCCGCTGGGTATTCGATTGCCGGTGTATCCGGCCAAGGGCTACTCGGCGACAGTACCGCTCACCGAGTCGAGTGTGGCGCCCCATGTGGCCATGACCGACGATGGTCACAAGCTGGTTTTCTCCCGTCTTGGCCAACGCCTGCGCATTGCCGGAACGGCGGAATTCAACGGCTACAACACCGAACTCAACAACGTGCGTTGTCAGGCCCTGATGCAGCGAACCTACCAGCTGTTTCCCGAGTTGCGTCAATCCGGCGCACCCGAGTTCTGGTGCGGTCTGCGTCCCTCGACACCGTCAAACGTGCCCTTTATCGGCCGCTCGGCGCTGCCCAACCTGTATATCAATACCGGCCATGGCACGCTCGGCTGGACCATGGCGTGTGGTTCAGGTACGGCGCTGGCCGATGTCATCAGCGGCCGAATACCGGAAGTCAGTTTGCGCCGTATGTAGCTCTGCTGACATGCTGATCGACACCCATTGCCATCTGGATGCTCACGAGTTCGATAAAGATCGGGAGGCGCTGGTTCTTGCTGCGCGTAAAGCCGGGGTGTCAGGAATGCTCATTCCGGCGGTTGACACGCTTAACTTTGCTGCCGTGCGTGAGTGTTGCGTGCGCTACCCGGGGTGTTTCCCGGCCTACGGCATTCATCCACTTTATCTCGAACGAGCGAGTGAGGCTGACTTTTCCACGCTGCGCGAATGGCTGAAACGCGAGATCGAAGGGGGTTTCCCACCCGTTGCAATCGGCGAAATCGGGCTCGATTACTATATGCCGGCGTTTGATGCCGTGCGCCAGGAGCATTTCTTTACCGAACAGTTGAAGATCGCCCGCGATGTTGACTTGCCGGTATTGTTGCATGTGCGCCGCTCAGTTGATCAGGTGCTTAAATGCCTGCGCCGGATTGGTGTGCGGGGTGGCATTGCACACGCCTTCAATGGTAGCCGCCAGCAGGCAGAAACGTTTATCCGTCTCGGTTTTAAGCTGGGTTTTGGCGGTGCCATGACTTACCCCGGCTCTACGCGCATCCGGCAACTCGCCGCCACCCTGCCCATCGACGCCATTGTCCTGGAGACGGATGCGCCCGATATCCCGCCTCACTGGTTCGCGGGCGGCCGCAATACGCCGGCTGAATTATCCCGGATCGCCAGCGTCTTCGCGGAATTACGCGGCATTACAAATGCAGAGGTGGTGACCGCCACTTCGTGCAACGTGCGGGCACTTTTTCATCTTCCGCAACTGCCCTGACGGGGCTGGATTCGCCCTGAATGCCCGAGTAATGGTCATGGCAATGGACGGTTATGCGCGACAGTAAATCTCTTCTGAAGTTGCCGGAGAATAAAAAAAACGCGATAATGCGCGGTTGTTAAGCATCAAGCGCCGCCAGAGTTCCTTCTGCCGGTGTTTTATTTGCGCTGGCCGTAGCTGAATTCGCGTAATGCGAGAAAGGATTGGGCGTGGAAATTTTCAAGGCTGATGTAGTAATTGTGGGAGGGGGCGGAGCCGGTTTGCGTGCGGCTATCGCAGTTGCAGAGTCCGATCCTAAGCTTAAGATCGCGCTGGTTTCCAAGGTTTATCCGATGCGTAGCCACACCGTGGCCGCTGAGGGTGGCGCTGCTGGCGTCAAGAAGCCAACGGACAGTCTCGATTACCACTTCCACGATACCGTGGGTGGCGGTGACTGGCTGTGCGAACAGGATGTCGTCGAATACTTCGTCAAGCAAGCGCCTATTGAGCTGACTCAGCTTGAACATTGGGGCTGCCCGTGGAGCCGCACCGAAGATGGTCACGTCAACGTGCGCGCCTTTGGTGGAATGAAGATCGAGCGCACTTGGTTTGCCGCCGACAAGTCCGGCTTCCATATCCTGCACACTCTGTTTCAGACCTCGATCAAGTATCCATCAATCAAGCGCTTTGACGAGCACTTCTGTATCGACCTGCTTGAAGAAGATGGCCGCTGCCAGGGTATCGTGGCGATCGAAATGGGCACGGGCGAATTCATGATGATCGAAGCCAAGTCGGTCATCATCGCCACCGGTGGTGCCGGTCGTGTCTTCCGCGAAAGTACGCTTGGTGGCATCGTTACCGGCGACGGCATGGCACTGGCTTACCGGCACGGGGTGGCATTGCGCGACATGGAATTCATACAATATCACCCGACCTGCATGCCGATTACTGGCCTGCTGTTTACCGAAGCCTGCCGTGGAGAAGGCGGCTATCTGGTCAACAAGGATGGTTATCGCTACTTGCAGGACTACGGCCTCGGCCCGTTGCAGGATCAACCGAAGAACAAATACATGGAACTCGGTCCGCGCGACCGTCTCAGTCAGGCCTTCTGGTACGAGCAGCAAAAGGGGCGCACTATCGAACACCCAACGCTCGGCGCGGTGGTTCACCTCGACCTGCGCCACCTCGGCGAAGCCAGGTTGCGTGAGCGCCTGCCACTGATTTACGAAATGGCCGAAACCTTCATGGGCATCGATCCGGCCAAGGAAATGATTCCGGTGCGCGCCGGGGTGCACTACACCATGGGCGGTATCAAGGTCGATGGCAAGTGCGCCGCTTCACTGCCAGGGCTTTACGCCATCGGCGAGTGCTCCAGCGTGGGTATTCACGGCGCCAACCGACTGGGCTCGAACTCGCTCACGGAACTCGTCGTATTCGGCAAGCTGGCCGGAGACGAGGCAGTCACTTATGTCAGGACGGTCGCTCCCGGCAATTCGGCCAGCCTGCTCAAGCAGGCGCAAGCCGTCGAGCAGCGCGCCATGGCACTAAAGACCAAGACTGGCGGCACCGAGAGAATCTCGGTTATCCGCAAAGAAATGGCGCAAAGCATGGAAGACGGTTGCGGCATATTCCGCATGGAAGATTCCATGCAGGCGACCTGCGACAAACTGGCTGAATTGCGCGAGCGCTTCAAGAACATCAGCATCGACGACAAGTCGAGCGTCTGGAACACCGATTGGCTAACGGCCATCGAGCTGGATTATCAGCTTGACGTGGCGCAGGCGATGGCGCATTCGGCGGTCAACCGCAAGGAATCTCGTGGTGCTCACCAGCGTCTCGACGGTCCCGATGACGCGTATAAGCAGCGTGACGACGTCAATTTCCTGAAGCACACCGAAGCGTATTACGTGCCCGGCGATGCACCGCGCATTGCCTACGGAGACGTGAAAATCACCACGTCTCAACCGGCAGCCCGTGTTTATGGCGCGGCGGGCGAAAAGGCAGACCAGGAAAGGAATGCATCCCATGTCTGATACTCAGAAAATAATTGAAATCGAGGTTCTGCGCTATCTTCCGGAGAGCGATCAGGAACCCCATCTTGAGGTTTACAAGGTGCCTTTTACCGACGACATGTCGGTGTTGCAGGGTGCCCAGTACATCAAGGACAACTTTGACGGTTCGCTGACCTTCCGCTGGTCGTGCCGGATGGCCATCTGCGGCAGTTGCGGCATGATGATCAACGGCATTCCCAAGCTTTCGTGCGAAACCTTCTTGCGCGATTACCATCCGAACCGGATTCGTATCGAAGCACTGGCGCACTTCCCGATCGAAAAGGATCTGGTGGTTGATTTGAGTGGTTTCATCGAGAAACTCGAAAGCATCCAGCCCTACATCATCCCGAAAGAGCCGCGTTCGCTCGCTCAGGGTGAGTACCTTCAGACGCCTGAAGAGTTCAACAGGTACATTCAGTTTACGTCCTGTATCAATTGCACCTTGTGCTATGCCGCCTGTCCGCAGTTTGGGCTCAATCCAGACTTCATCGGCCCGGCTGCCATGGCCCTGCTGCATCGCTACAACTTGGATTCGCGGGATGGTGCCGCAGAACAGCGGATGGAACTGGTTGCTTCCGAGGAAGGTGTCTACAACTGTAGTGCGGTGGGTTATTGCTCGGAAGTTTGTCCGAAACACGTTGATCCGGCTAGCGCAGTCAATATCAACAAAGCCAACGCAGCGCAGGATTACTTCCTGCGCTTCCTGTCGCCGAAAGGGGGTTCCAAGTGAGTAAGCGTAAGCCTTATGTCCGTTCGATGGACGGTTGGTGGAAAAAGAACCCGTACTTCGTCGAGTACATGATTCACGAAAGCACGGCTCTTTTTGTTGCGGCCTATGCCTTCATTCTGCTGGTCGGACTGGTTCGACTCGGTCAGGGGGAAGCCGCATGGAATACCTGGCTTGAGGCCCTGAAAAGCCCGCTCTCCGTGATTTGTCATCTCGTGCTGCTGGCCGGTGCTGTATACCACACGTATTCGTGGTTCAAGATCCTGCC
>JANNNT010000571.1:0-4453 GCA_031398685.1 Rhodocyclaceae bacterium
CGCCGCTTTCCACCACCGGTTGAAGGCTTCATGTCACATTTGCGCCAGCAAGAACGGGCCGCTATTGGCGATTTTCTTGGTGCCGGCGTTATCGGCGATCCCGACACCGTACACCGTGGCTTGACGGAACTTCTGCTTACCACGGCCGCGGATGAACTGATGCTCGTTTGCGACATTTATGATCCGGCACTGCGATTGCGGTCGCTTGATATTGTTGCACACGCCCGTGCTGCCTGGCGCTAACGTTACAAACAGCGACTTCACTGGTAACAGAATCGAGTGGCGGATTCAAGATAAGTTACCGGCAATGAGGTGCAAAATCGGCAGCGTCTTGCTTTACATTTTCGTGTTTCATTAAATCATGTTCATCCACCCGAGTCCGTCTTCTGTTTTGCCCCGTGGATAGTATTCGCAACCTACCCATCCGGTATATCCAAGTTCGTCCAGAAGTTGAAACAAATGCAGATAATTGACTTCCCCCATGTCGGGCTCGTGCCGTGCCGGGACGCTGGCGATCTGGATGTGGCCAATCCCGTCGAAGTTGTTGATTAGGGTCATGGAAAGATCACCCCCCATGATCTGGGCGTGATAGAAGTCCATCTGCACCTTGAGGTTGGGTTCGCCAATTTCTTTGCGAATGGCATGCCCTTCAGCCTGCGTGTTGATGAAATAGCCGGGTATATCGCGGGTGTTGATTGGCTCAATCACGAGAGTCAGCGCATGCTTTGCAAGTTCCTTTGCGGCGTATCTCAGGTTGTCGACATAGGTCTTTCGATGTGTTTCACGATCTGCACCGGTCGGCAGTAGTCCGGCCATGGCATGAATCGTCGGCGTCCCCATGGCGAGTGCGTACTTGATGGCCTTGTCCACACCGGCACGGAATTCCTCTTCACGTCCTGGTAGGGAGGTGATTCCACGCTCACCACCGGCAAAGTCGCCAGGGGGCATGTTGAAGAGCGCACTCTTGAGGCCATTATCCTTAAGTAAACGGGTGATCTCCGCAACAGAGTAATCATAGGGAAACAAGAACTCGACAGCTTTGAAGCCTGCTTTGGCGGACGCAGCAAAACGATTAGGGAACGGAACCTCGTTGAACATGAAGGAAAGGTTGGCGGCAAATTTTGGCATGGCGGTTCTCTGAGAAATGAAATTTGTTGGTGTTATCGAATAGGTTTGCTTGACTACTTTTTAAGGGATTATTTGCGGCTAATGTCCGAGAAGACGTCCCTGAACAGGAAAGGACGGATCCGTATAACCGGGAGTCGATGCGTGGCCGGGGTGGACCAGAGAATCAATCAGCATTTCGTCTTCGACAGCAAGCTCCAGATTGACGGCGCCAAGGTAATCCTGCCATTGCGCCAAAGTGCGTGGGCCGGCAATGACCGAGGAAACGACGCGATTGCGCAATATCCACGCCGTTGCATACTGGCCCAGCGGAACACCAAGTTCATCCGCACGAATTTTCAGGCGTTGCGCGATGAGCAATGATTCCTCACGATACTCTGTCTGCATGAAACGCCCATCGGTTGTCCCGCGAGACCCTGCTTCAGGTGCGACTCCGGGCAGATATTTCCCGGACAGGACTCCGCGAGCCATGGGACTGTAGGGCACAACGCCAATACCAAACTCGTGGCAGGCCGGAAGAATTTCCACCTCCGGCACGCGGTTCAGCAAATTGTAGTGCGGCTGGCATACGATCGGTGCGGGGACATTCAGCTCTTTGCACACGCTGACCACTTGGGCGATGCGCCAGCCGGTGAAGTTTGACAGCCCAAAATACCGTATCTTGCCGGCCCGAATGAGGTCCCCCAGCGTTCGTACGACTTCCTCCAGATTGATGCCTTCAAAATCGCGATGCAGGTAATAGATGTCAATGTAGTCCGTGCATAGCCGTGTCAGGCTGTCTTCTACTGCCCGAAGGATCCAGGAACGAGAGTAACCGCCCTGGTTGGGTAAGTTCCCCATGTTTCTCCCGACTTTCGTTGCCAGTACCCAGTGACTGCGATCATCCGACAGGCAACGGCTGACCATCCGTTCCGACTCACCATTATTGTAGGCATCGGCCGTATCGATAAAATTGACCCCTTGCTCACGGGCATCGGCGACGATGCGCTTGGCTTCTGCATCATCGGTCCGATCGCCGAACGTCAAGGTACCAAGACACAAAACTGAAACATTGAGGTTGCTGTTACCCAGTCGTCGATACTGCATGTAATTTCTCTCCTCTACTGATCAAGTCTGCAGGGCGCTGAAGATTGTGGCTCTTACCTCTATGTCGGGTTGGTGTGGTTTGATTTGGCTGCGGTTATCAACATCCGGACTTAGGCTTACTACGCCGGGCTATTTCGCGAATCACCCCTGAGTGATCAAGATCTCCGTCACCATGAGCCACCATGTCACCGAACAGGCTTTCCGCGGCTTTCAGTAAAGGTAAATCCAGGCCATTTTCTTCGGCGAGCTTGCGTGCCGTGACGAGATCCTTGACCTGATAGATTGCTGGACCGCCGGGAACGAAATTTTCCGTGACCATGCGCTCACCGTGCTGCTTAAGGATGGTCGAATTGGCAAAACCGCCGAGCAAGGCCAGGCGTACTGCAGCAATGTCAGCATTCCCCTCGCGCGCAAACTGCAGTGCTTCAGCCACACCCGCAACGGTGATGCCGACAATGATTTGATTGGCCAGTTTGGCCAGTTGTCCGGTACCCACCGGGCCGATAAGCGTCACGTTGCCCAGGGCGGTAAAGACCGGCTTTGCCGCGTTCAAGACATCCGCTTCACCTCCTGCCATGATCGACAGGGTGCCATCACGCGCCCCGCCTTCGCCGCCCGAAACCGGCGCGTCGAGGTAGGTGATGCCATGTGCCGCTAAGCGCTGCGCATGTCGGCGACAGGTCTCGACCGGTATCGAGCTCATGACGATCAGCATCGCCCCTTTTTGCATGGACTCGACCGGAATTCGACCGCTACTGTCAGCTTCGAACAGGATGCTATCGACTACTGGTCCACTACTTAGCATGACGATCGTTACGTCTGCCGATGCAATTGCCGCCGAAGGACTGTCCTCGGTTACCACACCAAATTCGGCAAGTTTCGTTGACTTGCTGGCGGTACGGTTCCAGGCGCTTACTTCGAAACCGGCCTGAGCCAGCCTTCTCGCCATATGGCTGCCCATGATACCGGTGCCGATAAACGCAATTTTTTTGATTGGATTCTGCATGTATTCCTCACAATTGTTCAGATCAATATATGTATTTATGGCGTCCTTGAACGAAACCCATCGGAGCATGAATCAACAGGTCGCCTGCATAAAAACTCAATGCTTAATGAGTTTCATGACTTCCCGGCCAGAATCAAGTTGGCGACCGAGCCACGCACGACGAGCTGAGGCGAAAAAATTAGCTCTTGGGTTTTCTCGTTCGGATTACCTAAACGGAGCACAATCCGGCTTACCATGGTTTTTGCCATTTCACTTAATGGGGGGCGTACCGATGTTATGCCCGGTGAAATGAAAGCCGATGTGATGAGGTCATCCATACCGATCACGGAAATATCCTCGGGTACGCGCAATCCACAGTTCTGAAACCCCAAGATGAGCCCCATGGCAAGCATGTCATTGAGTGCCACGATGCCCGTTGGACGAATTGCCCGAGCCGCTATCTGTTCCGCGATGGTGCGGCCAAGTTGCGGGAATTCATCGTCGCCATATCGTGCAGAGGGAATTCCTTCAATAACTTCCGATGTTTCAGACAGATCTGCCTCGGCTGTTGCTTGCAAAAATCCGGCGATTTTGTCCATTCGGCTTACGCTTTTGCCGGATGCGGTAACAAATGCCAGACGCTGGTGCCCATTTTCGATCAGATGATTGACGGCAATACTGATCGCTTCAACGTGATTTATCGACACGTAGTCAACATTAAGTCCTCTGCCGGACACTGATCGCTGATCGTGAATTACTGCAACAAGTCCACGCTTGATCGACTCTTTCAAGTGATCCAGTTCCACCAATGGGGAGACAATAATCACGCCACGAATGCCGTGCGATAGCAAATCCTCCAGAAAACTCATTTCCTTTTGCGGATCACGATCAGTGTTTCCAGCAAGGATGCGATATCCAAACTCCCCCTGTGCCGCAAGTTCAACCTCACGAGAGAGCCAGCCCCATGTAGGATTTGCAATCGACGGCACGAGCAATCCAATCAAGGGGGTATGACCCGTTTTCAAAAAACGAGCTGCACGATTTGGCTGATACCCAAGATCCGCAATTGCGTCCTGAACGCGCTGCAGAATTTCAGCGCCCATCGTTTTGATACGGCCATTCACTACGTTGGATACGGTACCAACCGATACCCCGGCTCGACTTGCAACGTCTACTAATTTGACCATTGATTTCTCTATGACATAAGCCTGACTGCGGAATCCATATTTTCAGATATGGATGCGGGTTCACGTCAAA
>JANNNT010000600.1:0-7664 GCA_031398685.1 Rhodocyclaceae bacterium
CGTTATGGCGAGGACGGAACAATTCAGGGTGCGCTGGAGTTGATGGGCATTCCCTACACCGGAAGCGGTGTGATGGCGTCAGCTGTGGGCATGGACAAGTGGCGCACCAAACTGCTGTGGCGCTCGGTTGGCCTGCCCATCCCGGAGTTTGTCCTGCTCACCGCGGACAGCGATTTCGCTGCCGTGGAAAAGCAACTCGGTCTGCCACTTTTCGTGAAGCCGGTGTGCGAAGGGTCGTCCATCGGGATCTCCATGGTGCGCGAGCCGGGCAGGGTGCGAGCCGCCTATCTGGAAGCGGCCAGGCATGATTCGCTGGTGATGGCCGAGAAGGGGGTTTTGGGTGGTGAATACACCGTCTCCATTCTTGGTGAAGGCGACAGCATGCAGGCCTTGCCGACCATCAAGATCGAACCAGCGACCGAGTTTTACGACTATGACGCCAAGTACTTCCGCAATGACACGATCTACCGCTGCCCATGTGATTTGTCCGAATCACGGGAACTCGAATTGCGCGCCCAGTCGCTGGAGGCTTTTCGTGTGCTGGGCTGCCGGGGTTGGGGGCGGGTCGATTATTTGATGGACGAGCAGGGCAATGCCTACTTCCTTGAAGTGAATACCTCGCCGGGAATGACCGACCACTCGCTCGTGCCGATGGCCGCTCGGGTGGCCGGTATTTCCTACGACGAACTGGTTGTGCGCGTGCTGGCGCTGGCCACACTGGGATGATCAATGTGGAACAAACCGCAACTGATGACCGCTGTTTCCGATCTGCTTCTCGTGGCAGCGGCAGCCGCATTGGTCGTTGCCGCGGCGGTGTGGAGCGCGCGTCTGCCCTTGTTCCCGTTGCGCGAACTGGTCGTGACTCAAGAGTTGCGGGAAGTGCGGCGCAGCGAGGTGGAGCGCTCGCTTTCCGGCCGGCTGCGCGGCAATTTTTTCAGCATCAATCTGGAGGCCGTGCGTCAGGCGCTGGAACAGTTGCCGTGGGTGCGGCATGCCGAAGTGCGGCGACAGTGGCCGTCAAGCATCGAAGTGAGCATCGAGGAGCACGTGCCGGTGGCGTTCTGGGGGCAGGCCAGCGGGCAACTGGTGAATTCATTCGGCGAGGTTTTTGCTGCGGCGATGAGTGTTCAGCCGACCGCGCCGATGCCTGTGCTGGTCGGACCGACGGGTATTGCCCCGGAAATGCTGGGTTACTACCAGGAGGCCGAAGAGATGCTCAAGCCGCTGGGACGCTGGCCGCGAGCAGTGAATGTTTCGCCGCGTCTGGCTGTACAGATCCGGCTGGACGATGGAATGGTCGTGGAATTGGGTCGCCAACTGCCGAAAGCTGCTGTACGGCAGCGTCTGGAGCGATTCGTCGAGCATTACCCGAGTGTACTGACCGCGGCGAAGCAGCGGCCGGCCGTAGTGGACATGCGGTATCCGAATGGTTTTGCGCTGCGTGTCGCGACAGCGCCCGTAACTGAGAACAAAGGGAAGCCATGAGCAGGGATAACAAGGAAATCATCGTCGGGCTTGATATCGGTACGACGAAAATCGTCGCGCTGGTCGCCGAAGTGACTCCGGAAGGACGACTCAACATCATCGGCATGGGATCGCAGGATTCCAGAGGGCTGAAAAAAGGAGTCGTCGTCAATATCGAGGATACCGTGGCGACGATTTCCCGCGTTCTGCAGGAAGTCGAGCTGATGGCTGACTGTAAGGTCAAGGATGTGTATACCGGAATTGCCGGCAGTCACATCAAGAGTTTCAATTCGAACGGCATGGTGGCGATCAAGGACAAGGAAGTGACGACGATGGACGTCGAGCGGGTTATCGAAACTGCCCGCGCCATGCCGATTCCCGCCGATCAGGAAATCCTGCACATTCTGACCCAGGAATTCATCATCGACGATCAGGATGGCATCCGCGAACCGATCGGCATGAGCGGCTTCCGCCTCGAAGTGAAGGTGCACATCGTGACCGGCGCGGTTTCCGCCGCGCAGAACATCGTCAAGTGCGTGCGTCGCTGTGGCCTGGAGGTGAATGATCTGGTGCTGCAACCGCTGGCGTCGAGCTACGCCGTGCTGTCCGAGGATGAAAAGGATCTGGGCATTTGCCTGATCGACATCGGCGGCGGTACGACCGATCTGGCCGTCTGGACACAGGGCGCCATTCGTCACACCTCGGTCATTCCGATTGCCGGTGATCAGATTACCAACGACATCGCCATGGCGCTGCGTACGCCGACGCGTGAAGCCGAAGACATCAAGCGCAAGTTCGGCTGCGCGTTGTCCGATCTGGCTGACCCCGAGGATGTGCTCGACGTGGCCGGTGTTGATGATCGCCCTTCGCGCAGGTTGTCACGCCGGGCACTGGCCGATGTCATCCAGCCGCGTGTCGAGGAGCTGTTCGAACTGATCCAGGCCGAACTGCGCCGGTCAGGTTTCGAAGAAGTGTTGTCTTCGGGCATCGTGCTCACCGGCGGTTCCTCGGTGATGCCCGGGATGATCGAACTGGGCGAAGAAGTATTCCATATGCCGGTACGTCTCGGCATACCGAAGTATCACGGCGCACTCGCCGATGTGGTGCAACACCCGCGTTTCTCTACGGCCTGCGGTCTGCTGCTTGAAGCGCAGACGCAGCGCAAGCGTGGCCTGAAAGTGCGTGAAACGCGGGACGTGAAGCAGGTGTTCGGCCGGATGAAGTCGTGGTTTGAAAAGAATTTTTGACCATTTTTTATAGTTTTTTGCGGAGGAGAGAGCCATGTTTGAAATCATCGAGAAGGAAGAAGTTAGCAGTGATTGGGGTACGGTGATCAAGGTGATTGGTGTCGGCGGTGCCGGCGGCAATGCAGTTGATCACATGATCCGCGAGGGGGTGATGGGCGTTGAGTTCATCGCCGCGAACACGGATGCCCAGGCACTTAAACGCAGCGTCGCGCACAAGAAGGTTCGTCTCGGCAAGACGGGCCTCGGTGCGGGCGCCAAACCGGAGGCGGGTCGCGACGCGGCGATCGAAGAGCGTGCACAGATTGCCGAGGCGATCAAGGGTGCGCATATGGTCTTCATTACGGCCGGCATGGGCGGCGGGACAGGAACCGGTGCCGGCCCGATTGTCGCCGAAGTGGCACGTGAACTCGGCATCCTGACCGTTGCCGTGGTGACAAAACCCTTCGGTTTTGAAGGTAAGCGTCTGAAGATTGCCGAAGCCGGCATCGCCGAATTGCAGAAGAGTGTCGATTCGCTGATCGTCATCCTCAACGACAAGCTGATGGATGTACTCGGCGACGATGTGTCGATGGATGACGCCTTCAAGGCGGCGGACAACGTGCTGCGCAATGCGGTGGGCGGCATCGCCGAAATCATCAACTTCCCCGGCCTGGTTAACGTCGACTTTGAAGACGTGCGTACGGTCATGGGCGAGATGGGTATGGCCATGATGGGTTCGGCCAACGCTTCCGGCGTCGATCGTGCGCGCATCGCCGCCGAGCAGGCCGTGGCCTCGCCGCTGCTCGAAGGCATCAATCTCTCCGGTGCCAAGGGCGTTCTGGTGAACATCACTTCGACGCGCGGCCTGAAGATGAAGGAAGTGAACGAAGTGATGAACACCGTTCGCGAATTCGCAGCAGATGACGCACACATCATCTTCGGCGCGGTTTACGACGAAACCATGGGCGAAGAAATCCGCGTCACGGTTGTCGCCACCGGCCTGGGGCAGGCGCAATCAAAACGGCAAACCTTTGAAGTCATCAATACGCCGGTGATGCAGGCGACGGGTACCGATGGCGGTTTCGCTCACTCATCGCATGGCATTGATTACAGTCACCTGGATGTTCCGGCGGTGGTTCGCAAGGGACGCAGCACGACGGTTGAAGCATTGGCCAACAGTGGGGTTGATCGCTACGATATCCCGGCGTTTTTGCGCAAGCAGGCGGATTGATCGTTTAGCAGTAAAACGCTTTTAACGCGGAAGTCGCCGCGACACAGAAAGCATGGAGTTCGCAGAGAGAAAGAAAACATTATTCTTGATCTCTGGTTTTCGCCGTGCTCTCTGTGCCCCTGTGGTGTCCGTGTCGAAAGCGTTGGGTTTGAAGTCTTTTCTCCTCCGCAAAGGGGGTTGGCGTCTTGTGCTACAATTCGTCAATTCCCTATTTTTTCAATCACATGCTTAAACAGCGCACCCTTAAATCACTGATTCGTGCCGCCGGTGTCGGTTTGCATTCAGGTGTCAAGGTCAAAATGGCGCTGCGCCCGGCCGCGCCTGATACGGGAATCGTTTTCCGTCGTGTCGATCTCGATCCGGTCGTCGATCTGCCAGCGTCAGCGCTGATGGTTGGCGATACGCGCATGTGCTCCTGTCTTGAGCGCGATGGTGTCAAGGTGGGGACGATCGAACACCTGATGTCAGCCTTTGCCGGGCTGGGTATCGACAACGCCTTTGTTGATCTCGACGCGGCTGAATTGCCGATTCTTGACGGCTCGGCGTCGCCCTTTGTCTTTCTGATCCAGTCTGCCGGCATCGAAGAGCAACCGGTGGCCAAGAAGTTCATCCGCATCAAACATCCGATTGAAGTGCATGAGAGCGATAAATCCGGCGACAAATGGGCACGTTTCGAGCCTTACGAAGGATTCAAGCTGACTTTTTCCATCGTTTTCAAGCACCCGGCCATTGACCGAACCGGGCAGAAGGTGACCATTGATTTTGCCGAGCATTCCTATGTTCGGGAAGTGTCACGTGCCCGCACTTTCGGTTTCATGCAGGAAGTCGAGTGGCTGCGTGAAAACGGTCTGGCTCAGGGCGGCGGCCTGGATAACGCCGTGGTGCTCGACGAGTACCGCGTGCTGAACACCGACGGACTGCGTTACGGCGACGAATTCGTCAAACACAAGGTGCTTGACGCAATTGGCGACCTCTATCTGCTCGGACATCCCCTGCTGGCGTCCTTTACCGCCCACAAATCCGGTCACGCGCTGAACAACGCTCTGGCGCGGGAATTGCTGGCCAATCCGGATGCCTGGGAATATGTTACCTTCGAGGATCAGGCACAGGCACCGCAATCCGTTGCCCGCTGGTTGGCTCTGCCGGCCGTCTGATCCGGAGCGCGCGTCCGTGTGGCTGCTGCGTTTGCTGGCTGTGTTGACGGTTCTATCCGTCGCTGGCGGTATTGTGGCCTTTCTGCTGACCAGAAATCCGAAGTATCTGCAGTTCTCCTGGCGTCTTTTCCGCTACGCGCTTTTCGTCGCGTTTCTGGCTTTCGCTGTGCTGATTCTAGAGCGGGTCGCCGTCATTCCTCTTTAGCCGCATGCGCCAGCAGGCTCTCCAGAGCCGCCCGCAAGGGAGAGGCGGGCAGCGAGTCGCGTAAGCCTTCGAGCTCCTGGCTGGCCCTTGGACTCAGCGGCTTTTTAGTGGAAGCCATTGATTGCATGACGATTTTATGGGCTTGCACTTTGACCTGAACGCCGGTACACTCAATCCCCCGTTGAGAAAAACCATCGGCCAAGGTTGGCGCCAACTGGCGCAACTTGGCTGCAACAGCGCCGCTGACGGCGTGAATAACGATAATTCCTGATTTGTAATTGGCCAGACTGCTTGCCTGGCCCAAGTGTGCCGGCGCAATCTCCTGGTAGAGATGCGTCAGTTTGATGAGCAGCCTAGCGTGCGCCAACACTTTGCCGGCGCCATCGGCTGCTTCCAGATAGTTTTCGAGGGAATTTTGCATCGGGAACTTCGAGGAGAGGCAACGTGCATATTATTCTTGTCCCCAACCGTCTGGCAACTGCCAAGACACTGCATATCACTCCCCGTCTGCTGATCGCGGTAGCGGTTGGCTTCTTTTTCCTGTGCTTTGTTACGCCGTTCCTGTTGGCCTGGGTTGGCGTTCACTTCAAGCTGCCTTTTGCCGAAGAGCTTGTGGTGCCAGTGCCGCAGGTGCAGCGGGAGCAGAGCTTCAAGGCCGATGAATACGTGCGGGACAACATCTCCGCGATGACGGTCAAGCTGGGCGAGATGCAGGCGCGAGTGATGCATCTGGATTCACTGGGCGAGCGTATCGCAAAGATCGTGGGAGTCACTGCGCCCAAAAACGAGGTGCGCAGCAAGGACGGGCAGGGGGGGCCGCTGATTCATCCGTCGCGGCCGCTTTCGGCCAATGAACTGCAGACCGAGATTGATCGTCTGGCCGAGATTGTCGAGCAACGCAGCGATACGCTGATTGCGCTTGAGTCGCAACTCATGGAGCGGCGCATCAAGAACGTCCTGTTGCCGACGATGGTGCCGATCAATGCCAATCACGTGGGATCAACGTTTGGCCGCCGTGTTGATCCGATTGCCGGTGTCGGTGCCATGCACGAAGGGATCGACTTTGTTGCCGATGCGGGAACCCCCGTCATCGCTTCAGCCGGCGGTGTTGTGCTGGTCGCCCAGTTTCATCCGCAATATGGAAATATGGTCGAGGTCGACCACGGTAACGATTTCTCCTCGCTCTATGCGCATCTCTCGAAAATCAATGTCAAGGTCGGGCAGATCATCAAGCGGGGTCGGAATATTGGTGCCAGTGGCAATACCGGCCGTTCAACCGGGCCGCACCTGCATTTCGAAGTGCGTTTCAGGGGCGTGGCACAGAATCCGGATCGTTTCCTGCAACAGGGGTCGCAGCTGGCGCTGAAATCTCCGGTGGAATCGAAAGCCGGGTCCGCGTCCGTAAAGATGGCCGCTTCTCCAAAGAACGCCCGGGTTGCAGCCACATTCAACGCGCCCCGGTAGTCAGCGTTTTTCACAGAACAGCGTGGGCGGGTGCTTGCGCCCCGCCGCAACTGTTGCGCGTGGTAGAATCTCCCTTTTTACGCGCCCCAACTACCCAGAATGATTTCCGGCCTACTCAAGAAGATTTTCGGCAGCCGTAATGATCGGCTGATCAAGCAGTACTCTGCACGCGTACATCAGATCAATGTGTTGGAAACGGGCATCAGTGCGCTCTCCGACGATGAACTGCGTGGCAAGACGGCTGAATTCAAGACACGCGTGGCCAATGGGGAAACGCTGGATGCCCTGCTGCCGGAGGCCTTTGCTGTCGTTCGCGAAGCGGGCAAACGCGCGCTGGGCATGCGCCATTTCGATGTGCAGCTGGTTGGCGGCATGGTGTTGCATGACGGCAAGATCTCCGAAATGCGTACCGGCGAAGGCAAGACGCTGGTCGCCACGCTGCCCGCCTACCTCAACGCGCTTTCCGGCAATGGCGTGCATATCATCACCGTCAACGATTACCTGGCCAGTCGCGATTCCGAGTGGATGGGGCGTCTGCACCGTTTCCTCGGGCTCTCTGTCGGCGTCAATCTGTCGCAGATGGAGCACGCCGCCAAGCAGGCGGCGTATGCGTCCGATATCACCTACGGGACCAACAACGAGTTCGGCTTCGATTACCTGCGCGACAACATGGTCTACACCTCGGGTGAGCGCGTGCAGCGCAAGCTGAGTTATGCCATCGTCGATGAGGTTGATTCGATCCTGATCGACGAGGCGCGCACCCCGCTGATCATTTCCGGCCAGGCCGAGGATCACACCGATCTTTACGTGCGCATGAATCAGGTTGCGCCCATGCTTGAGCGCTGCCTGGAAGAAGACGGCCCTGGCGATTACTGGGTTGACGAAAAGGGCCATCAGGTTCTGATGAGTGAGGCCGGTCA
>JANNNT010000630.1:0-2275 GCA_031398685.1 Rhodocyclaceae bacterium
GCGTCGCGTTCGACGCTCGGGGTGGGATAGGAGTACTCGGCAAAGTAGCACCATCGGGAGACGATGTGGGCGCGCTCACCGGGCTCGAGGAGGCCGGCGTGTTCGAGGCCGGTGATGACCTCGTCGATGACGGCATCGGGATTCTTGCCGGCGTTGCCGATGGTGGGCTTGTCGGGACTCTCGCTGACCTCGCAGAGGAGGGAGTAGAAGTTGTGGCGGTCGGGGGTCATGTGGGGGGAGTAGTTGGAGAGGTACGTGACGCGGTAGAACGGGCAGTTGTCCTCGGGGAAGTACATCCAGCTCTTGGTGCTCGGGCACGGCTGCTTCACGCCGATGCCGACCATGTGCCCGCCGGAGTAGCGGTTCAGGTCGTCCTGGCTGGAGGGCGGGGTGGGGGTAGATGCGCCTGTGCTCATCGGATGATCTCCGCGTCGCAATTCGCTGAAACCCGCTTGATACGGGCTTTCAACTCGGGGGTTACCGTTACCCGTTCAAGCGCACCGGGAATCAGTTGCCCGACCTCCCGGCTTTCGCCGTTGACGACGATGCGGGTCTTCTCGAACAATTCGGAGAGATCCTGATAGCAGGTCTTGCAGTTGGTGCACTTCACCTGATCGGCGACATCGTAGGTGACCAGCGCGTCGCCGACCGCCACCGCCGTGTTACCGGTCGCTGCCGAAACGGCCGCCGGAGCGCCTGCTACGGGCATGATCGGGATCACGGTGCCGTTGCCGACCTGCGCCTTGCTTGATGCCGCCAGTTCCGACATGGCGCGGGCGAAGCCGTCAAGCGAGGAATCACGCTGTTTCACGGAATCCTGATACTGCGCTTGCAGCTTCGCCATACCGACGCGATGCTCGGCGCTCATCCGGGCCACATGCTGGCCGGCGAGGTATTGCAGCAGGTTCCAGTATTTCTGGCGCTCTTCAACCAGCGCGACGATGGGGCTGGAGAAACCCAGCCTGATCAAGCGCTTCGTGCTGTCGGTCTAGTAGATGAAAGCCGTCTTGCCTTCACGTTGCGCTTCGGTCAGGTCGATGAATTCCTCGATCGGAACCAGATTGGCCGCATCGGCGGCTAGCTTGCGGAACTGCTTCTTGAAGCGGATTTCGCCCAACGCAAAGTGCGCCGGCGTCAGCGCCATGGTCTTCAACTGGAGCTTGTCGTCGTCGTCCAGATACTCGAGCGCCGTCGTTGTCCAGGTGCTTTCCTGATCCGGGTTGCCGTCGAGCGAGAACCACTCGTGCAGGGTCTTGCCACGGCGCGGGTCATGCACGAACACCGGGTTCATCCGGCTTTCGACGGCCAGACGCGACTGGCGCGCGGAAATATCATCGGCGATGCCGTGCTCGCCCTGGCACGGGGTGTAGACATCCAGTACGGCCGGCGAGTCGGTGTAGGTGAGAAACTCCATCGTGTTCTTGAGGAAGTGGTTTTGCAGCGCGGTACTGGTCGAGCACACAAACACGTTGGAATGGAAGGACGCGATCAGGCCGAGTTCCTTGCGCGCTTCGTGTTTGCCGCTAGACGCTTTGCCGATACGGGCGAGGTCGGAATCCTGGCCGATGAAACTCGACGTCGACGCCTGGCCGCCGGTGTTGGAATAAGCACCGGTGTTCAGCACCAGAACCTTGAGCGGCGTGTCACTGGCCAGGATGCGCGAAAGCGCGCCGAAACCGATGTCGTAGGTGGCACCGTCGCCACCGATGGTCATCACCGTCGGCATGAGGCCGAGCTCCTGCTTGGTGAACTGTGCCCACGACAGGTAGCGGAACGCCTGATCGTGTTTTTCGGGAACGTAGGCATCGTCCAGTTCAAGGCGCGCCAGACGCAGCGCGCGAACATCGGAGACGGTCTGCGCCGAGATGCCCTCGAAGATGCCCTTGGCCAGCGGCTGGGCGTCCTGGAACAGGCTGTTGACCCACGGATCGTTGTAGGCGTTGAACGGGAAGGTCGAGGCGTAAACGCTGCTGCACCCGGTGGAATTGGCGATCACGGTGCCGGAAGGACCGTTGCCGGTCGGCCCACTTTCATAGTGGTAGAGCCGTTTTTCCAGCGTGGCAATGAGGACGCCGAGGCGCGTGCTGCGCTCGCTTTCCTTCTTCGACAGTGCGGCCTGCTTGCTGCCCAGGGCAGCGATCAGGCCTTCCAGATCGACGATGTGATCCTGACGGCGCTTCTCGGTGATGGCGTGGTTGGTGGCCATGACCAGACGGATGGCGGTCACTTCGCCGCAGCCACGGCAACCGCCGTGACCGCCGGTGGTCGAGTAGTA
>JANNNT010000642.1:0-7232 GCA_031398685.1 Rhodocyclaceae bacterium
GGTACCGTTGGGCTGGGGTGAGGTGAGTGAATGACATGGCTTTCCCTTTGCGGATTCGAACACTACAAAGGTAACCCCATTGCTCATCTCGCCCTTTGTATTTCCCACCTCAGTGTGTCGCAATTCGTAATGGAATTCGCACATGCAAGTGAAGGCCGCGATTCGGCGCGGACTTCAGTGCACATGCCTTCAAACAGCCTCGGCCCGATCAAACGAGCTGGATCTTGAGTTCGCCAACGCCGTCCACCCCGCCTTCAAGCACATCGCCGCGCACCACGGTCGATACGCCCGCTGGCGTCCCGGTAAAGATCAGGTCGCCTGGCGCCAGACACACGTAGTTTGAGAGCTTGGCAATGACTTCAGCCACTGTCCACGTCATCTGTGCAATATCACCGCTCTGACGCAGTTCACCGTTGACCTTGAGCCAGATTGCGCCTTTTTCCGGATGGGCACCCTCGCCCACCGGCAGAACGGCGCTGATTGGCCCGCCTTGATCGAGCCCTTTGCCCATGTCCCACGGATGCCCCTTTCCCTTCGCTTCTGCCTGAAGATCGCGTCGCGTCATGTCGAACCCGATGGCGTAGCCAAAAACCAAACCGAGCGCCTGTTCAGGCGTAATCTTGGCGCCTCCCTGGCGCAACGCAACAACCAGTTCGACTTCATGCTGGAGTTTGCCGGTCATCGGCGGATAAGAAACATCCCCGCCACCGGGAACCAGCGCATCTGCCGGCTTGCTGAAGAAGAATGGCGGCTGGCGCGTATCGGCGCCCATTTCAGCCGCATGCTCGGAATAATTCTGGCCGACACAATAAACTCGGCGCACAGGGAAAACAGCCTCGCGGCCAACGACGGAAAGAACGACCTGCGGTGCAGGTGGAAAAACGTAGTTCATGCAGACTCCTGAAAATAGGGTTAAACCGGATTATCAATATCAACGAACTCGCACTCGAGGCCAAAACGTTCGGCCAGATGGGCCGCCAGCGCCTGCACGCCATAGCGCTCGGTGGCGTGGTGTCCGGCGGCAATATAGGCCACACCTGATTCGCGCGCCAGATGCACGTGCTGTTCGGAGATTTCTCCTGTGACATAAACGTCAACGCCCTGGGCAATCGCCAGTTCGAAAAAGCTTTGTGCGCCTCCGGAACACCAGGCGACGCGCCTCACCGGCTGCTTTTCATCGCCGATCACCAGTGGCTCACGGCGCAATTCGGTACTGATTTTCCGTGTCAGTTCCATGAGCGTAGTTGGCTCGGCGGTACGGCCATACCAGCCGATATCCTGCTCACCGAAGCGCCCCTCAACCGTCCAGCCCAGGCATTTGGCCAGTTGCGCGTTGTTGCCGAATTCGGCATGGTCATCCAGCGGCAGGTGATAGCCGAGCAGATTGATGTCATGCTTCAGCAGGGCTTGCAGACGGGCTTTACGGAATCCTGTCACGCGACCATCCTCGCCGCGCCAGAACCAGCCATGGTGCACGAGAAGGGTGTCCGCCCCGCGCGCAATCGCTGCATCGACCAGAAACTGGCTGGCCGTCACCCCGGCGACGATGCGCTGCACCTCAGCGCTGCCTTCCACTTGCAAGCCGTTTGGGCAATAATCCCGGAAGCGCTCCGATTCAAGCAGTTCGTCGAGATAGCGTGTCAGTTCTTCACGTTTCATACATTTTTTCCTTTAGGCTCCGGTTTTTCATGCGCAGACTTTGGTTGATTTTTGCACAAACCGTCACGGTTGGTCTTGCCGTTCTTTTTGTGATCAGTACGCTCAAGCCCGAATGGCTGGGCAAACCGATCAGTACGAGCTCGCGCATCGTCGCCTTGCAGGAGACCGCGATCGTTGGTGATCCGGCCAACGGCACGGGGTCCTACCGCGACGCGGTCAAAAAATCGCTGCCCTCCGTCGTACATATCTTCACGTCGCAGAAAATCAGGACACCCCGCCATCCACTGATCGACGACCCGCTGTTTCGCCATTTTTTTGGTGACCGCCCGCAAGCGGAGGAGCGACCTAGTTCCGGGCTGGGCTCCGGTGTCATCGTCAGCCCAAGCGGGTACATTCTCACCAATTATCACGTTGTTGAAGCCGCAGATCAGATCGAAGTGGCGCTCAATGACGAACGCAAGCTGAAAGCACGCTTGGTCGGCGGCGATCCTGAGTCCGATCTCGCCGTGCTGCAAATCGACCCGGAAAAAGCCAAAGAACTCAAGCTCCCTGCCATCACTCTGGGTCAGATGGACAATGTCGTCGTCGGTGATGTCGTTCTGGCCATCGGAAATCCCTTCGGGGTGGGCCAGACAGTCACCATGGGTATAGTTTCGGCGCTCGGACGCTCGCACTTGGGCATCAATACGTTTGAGAACTTCATCCAGACCGACGCCGCCATCAATCCCGGCAACTCCGGTGGTGCACTGGTGGACAGCATGGGCAACCTGGTCGGCATCAACACCGCCATTTTTTCACGTTCCGGCGGCTCGCTCGGCATTGGCTTCGCCATTCCGATCTCCACGGCCAAAAACGTCATGGAACAGATTATCCAGACCGGTACGGTAACGCGCGGCTGGATTGGCGTTGAAGCGCAGGAAATGACTCTGGAACTCGCTGAGTCCTTTGGGCTGAACGAGGCCAACGGCGCACTGATCTCCGGAGTACAGCGCGACAGTCCGGCCGACGTGGGCGGCATCAAGCCGGGAGATATTCTGCTTTCGGTGGATGGAAAATCCGTCAAGGATCCGCAAGTCATGCTCGACTTGATTGCCAGCCAGAAACCGGGAGAAACGGTTCCCTTCCAGATGCGTCGTCAAAAAGCGGTTTTCGACACCAAAATCCGCATCGGCAAACGACCGCCACTGCGCCGCGAACCTCAATAACTCAGACGCTGTCCGGGTCCGGGTTGGAGACTTCCGGTTTGCTGATGAAGCGCGCCATCAGCATCCCCAGCTCATAAAGCAGGCAGAGCGGAATCGCCAGCATGAGCTGCGAAATCACGTCCGGTGGCGTAAAGATGGCACCCATCACGAACGCCCCGACGATGACATAAGGTCGCCATTCCCGGAGCGTGGCGAGTTCGACGATGTGCATCTGGACGAGCACGATCACGACAACCGGCACTTCGAAGGTCACACCGAAGGCCATGAACGTCGTCATTACAAAGGAGAGGTACTTTTCGATATCGGTCATCCAGGCGACCCCCTCCGGCGCCACCTTGGACATGAATCCGAATACCGTCGGGAAAACCAGAAAATACGCGAAAGCCATGCCGACAAAGAACAGAATGACGCTCGCCGCCACCAATGGCAGGGCCAACCGTTTTTCGTGGGCATACAAGCCCGGGGCGACAAAGGCCCATACCTGGTAGAGAACGTACGGCAGGGCGATGAGGAAGGCCACCATCAGCGCCACTTTCATCGGCACCAGAAAAACGCCGACCACGTCGGTCGCGATCATCTGCCCGCCCTGAGGCAGGGTAGCCAGAAGTGGTTGGGCAAGCAGCGCATAAAGCTCTTTGGCCCACGGGAACAGACAAACAAAAATGACGCCGACGGAAAGCAGCACCCGAATCAGGCGGTCGCGCAGCTCGAAGAGATGGGATAGAAAGGAATCTTCAGGCTGATCCATGCGCTGATCAGACCTTGTCTGCAAATTTGACCGGCGTCGCGGTCGCCAGCGGCTCGACGGTCGGCGTTTCAATCGCCATCACGTTTTCGCTCACTGGAGGGGAAAGATCCTGAACCACAGACTGTGCTGTCTGGTCGGCAATCTGTTGAACCGACTGCATTTCACTGCTTATGGTCTGCTGAAAACTGCGTGCTGAATCCTGCATATCGGCTTGCAGTTTCTTGAGCTCATCGAGCTGCATCTCACGGCTGATGTCGGACTTTACATCGTTGACATAACGTTGCATACGCCCGAGCAGATGCCCTGCAGTGCGCGCCACCTTGGGCAAACGCTCAGGGCCGATCACCACTAGCGCGACAATGCCAATAACGATTAATTCGGAGAAACCGATGTCAAACATGTTCTAAGTGGGGAATCAGAAGTTAAAAATCAGGAGTGAGCAGGAGATATCCCAACAGCGACGGCGTTACTCATAAAACCTCACGAGTGTCACTTCACGATTTCGACTTCTCCTTGACCTCGCCCTCAATCGTCTGCCCCCCGCTAACCTGCTGCGGAGGAATTGGATCCGCCGGCTTGGTCTCGGCCGAAGCATCCTTCATCCCTTCCTTGAATCCCTTTACAGCGCCACCCAAGTCCTGGCCGATATTGCGCAGTTTCTTGGTTCCGAAAACAAGCATGACGATGACCAGAACGATCAGCCAGTGCCAGATACTGAGACTTCCCATGATTTATCTCCTTAAACTCGCTTGAGCATCGGCCCGACCGGTTCTGGCCCGCCCACGATATGCGCATGCAGATGCTGAACTTCCTGCTGCCCGATGCGCCCCGAATTGATGATGACACGAAAGCCGTCGAGACTGCCATTTTCTGTTGCCAACCGGTTGGCAACAGCGAGAATCCGTCCAAGTACCGGCGTATCGGCTTCAGTGACCGTCGCCAACGAAGTGACGTGGCGCTTGGGTATGACCAGAATATGGACTGGACGTGCCGGGTTGATGTCGTGAAAAGCAAATATTTCGTCGTCTTCATAGACCTTGCGCGACGGTATTTCGCCGCGCGCAATCTTGCAGAACAGGCAGTTATCCATGACGACCTATTTCGCCGCCCGTGACTTTTTCTCGTCGATCCCGGAAATTCCCTCGCGGCGCCGCATTTCCTGGGACACGTCTTCAATACCCATGCCGTAGAAAGCCAGCAAGACCATGATGTGATAGATCAGGTCAGTCGATTCCCAGACGATATTCAGGCGCTTGCCATCCTTGGCGGCCATAATCAGCTCGGCACTTTCCTCGCCAATTTTTTTCAGGATGGAATCCGGGCCATTGGCAAACAGCTTGGCTGTATAGGACGTTTCCGGATCGGCGTGACGACGCGATGCCAGTGTCTCGGAAAGGCGATGCAGGATGTCGTGTGTGCTCATTTTGCGTAGATTTCCTTAGGGTCTTTCAATACCGGGTCGACTGGAACCCAGCGATCTCCCTGTAATTCCAGAAAGAAACAACTTTCCCGACCGGTGTGGCAGGCAATCCCGCCCACCTGATCGATTGACAGCAACAGCACGTCACCGTCGCAATCGGCGCGAATGGACTTTACCGTCTGGTAATGCCCGGACTCTTCCCCTTTGCGCCAGAGCCGCTGACGTGACCTCGACCAGTATACCGCGTTACCGCTGGCAACCGTTTCCTGCAGCGAATCGCGGTTAATCCAGGCAAACATCACCACCCGACCGCTGGTTGCATCCTGCGCGATGGCTGGAATCATCCCGTTCTCATCCCACTTGAGGGCGTCGAGCCAGAATTTGCTGGGCTCCAGATCGTTCGCTGCGCTCATAGCCGAACCTCGATGCCGCGTTCGTGCATGTACTCTTTCGCCTGGCGTACCGTGTATTCGCCGAAATGGAAGATGCTCGCCGCCAGTACCGCGTCGGCGCGGCCCTGCGTTACGCCATCGGCCAGATGCTGAAGGTTGCCGACACCACCACTGGCGATCACCGGCACATCGACGGCATCGGACACGGCGCGTGTCAGCGGCAAATCAAAGCCGTTCTTCGTTCCATCGCGATCCATGCTGGTGAGCAGGATTTCGCCGGCACCCAGTTGCTGCACCTTGCGCGCCCATTCGATGACGTCCAGCCCGGTACGATTGCGCCCGCCGTGGGTAAAAACCTCCCACCTGCCCGGCGCCACCTGTTTGGCATCAATGGCCACGACAATGCACTGGTTGCCGACCTTGGCCGAAGCCTCGGCGACGAGATCGGGATTGTTGACGGCGGCCGTATTCATGCTGACCTTGTCGGCACCGGCGTTGAGCAAACGGCGCACATCGGCAACCGTACGCACGCCGCCGCCAACGGTCAGCGGAATAAAAACCTGTGCCGCGCACGCCTCGACAATGTGCAGGATGATGTCGCGCTGATCAGAGGAGGCCGTGATGTCGAGAAAAGTCACCTCGTCGGCACCCTGTGCGTCATAGCGACGGGCAATCTCGACCGGATCGCCGGCATCGCGCAGATCGACGAAGTTGGTACCTTTGACCACCCGGCCGGCGGTGACGTCAAGACAGGGAATAATACGTTTTGCCAGACCCAAAGGAGTACCCGTGCTTTCTAAACGTTAACGTTGGGTAGCGCGGTCGGCTTCCGCCTGCGCGGCAGCAAAATCGAGCGAACCGTCGTAGATGGCACGCCCGGCAATGGTTGCTGATATTCCCTCGAACTCAACCGCGCAGAGGCTTCTGATGTCGTCCAGGTTCGACAGACCGCCACTGGCAATGACCGGAATTCGCAAGGCCTGCGCCAGCTTAACCGTCGCCTCGATGTTGATGCCGGAGAGCATGCCGTCGCGACCGATATCGGTGTAGATGATGCCTTCGACACCATAATCCTCGCATTTCTTCGCCAGATCGATCACGTCATGGCCGGTCAGTTTCGACCAGCCATCGACCGCAACCTTACCGTCCTTGGCGTCCAGACCGACGATGATCTGTCCAGGAAAAGCGCTGCAGGCGTCATGCAGAAAGCCGGGGTTCTTCACGGCGGCCGTGCCGATGATGACGTAACTGACGCCATTATCGAGACAGCGCTCAATGGTATCGAGGTCACGGATACCGCCGCCGAGCTGGATCGGAATCTCGTCGCCAAGCGCATCGACGATCTCTTTGATGGCGCGTTCATTCTTCTGCTTGCCAGCAAAAGCGCCATTGAGATCAACAACATGCAAGCGCCGTGCGCCCTGCTCCAGCCAATGCGCGGCCTGCTCGCCGGGTGAATTGGAAAAAACGGTAGCCTCGTCCATGAGGCCCTGCTTGAGACGGACGCACTGCCCGTCCTTCAGGTCAATCGCGGGAATGATCAGCATTTTGAGAAACGATGAGTAGTGGAAGGGAAAAGGGATGGAAAAAGTACGGCTGGCTCAGGGCTTCCAGTGGATGAAATTGGACAACAAGGCGAGCCCCGCCTGGGCACTCTTCTCCGGATGACATTGGATAGCGAAGATATTATCCCGCGCAACTGCGCTGGTAAAGGGAATACCGTAATCCGTCGTTCCCGAGATGCAATCGCGTTCGACCGGATCGACGTAATAACTGTGCACGAAATATAACCGGGCGCCGTCGTCAAT
>JANNNT010000677.1:0-4308 GCA_031398685.1 Rhodocyclaceae bacterium
GTTGACCGGAATCTGGCTAACGTCTGGGCGGATCTGATGATGGAAACCGCCGAAAAGGATCCGAATAGCCTGATCCTGGTCATCGCCGACATGGCGCGTTCCAACCCGCCAATGGTCAGTGCCTTCGTTGCCGAGCTTGCGCGTCGCTTGCAGGGACGTGGCCCGGCACTGGTTTTGCCGTTGACCTGGATCGAGCAACGTCTTTCCGAAACAGGCATGACGATCGAACAGTCGGTGCAACTGGAGAACCAGCAGCAGGCCGCTGATCAGGTCTCCATCAGTAACAGTATCGGCAGCCTGAGGGTTCTGGGCGCGGTGGATTGGCGAAACTTTGTCGAGACCACGAGCCACGTCGAGAAAACACTGCTTGAGGACCCGGCCGGGTTCTATGGCCGTATGGATTTTGCGACCCGCGACCGCTACCGCCACGCAACCGAACGGATCGCGAAGAGGACACTTCTGCCGGAGGGTGAGGTAGCGCGCAAGGCGGTCGAACTGGCACACGCTGGAGCAGCGTTCGAAGCCACTACCGGCGATGGCTTCGCCGAGCGCAGGTCGCACGTCGGCTACTACCTGGTCGACAAGGGTTTGCCGGAACTTGAGCGGCTTGCCGAAGTTCGCCTGACCAGCCTTGATGTGTTTCAAAGAACGACGGCTCGCTTCCCATTGCTGCTGTATTTGGGTCCGATCATGCTGATCACGGCGATCATCGCCGGAGCGCTACTGATGCAGGCCCATCCCAGGTGGGCATTCGACTGGGTGGGCGCTGGGATGTCCGCTGGCATGGCCAGGGGGTTGTCCTACGTGTTGCTGGGCTTGCTCGGCAGCTTCTCGCTGCTGGCGGCGAGTCAGTTGGCCGTGGCGCTGGTGAATTGGCTGGCGACCCTGCTGGTAAAACCCTGTGCGGTACCGAGCATGGATTTCTCTGAAGGGATTCCGCCGCAATCGCGCACGCTGGTCGTGGTGCCGACCCTGCTTACAAGTCCTTCGAACGTCGAGAGTCTGATTGAGGCGCTGGAAGTCAGGTTTCTGGCCAATCGTGATAAATGCTTGCACTTCGGCCTGTTAACCGATTTTGCTGACGCCCACCAGGAGTCGCTCCCGGAGGATGAGGCGCTGGTGCAACTGGCCCGGGTGAGAATCGACGAGCTCAACGCGAAGTACGGCAGCGGTACGGATCGGTCCTGCGACAACCTGTTCTTCCTTTTTCATCGCCCTCGGCGTTGGAATCCGAAGGAAGAAGTCTGGATGGGCTATGAACGAAAGCGCGGCAAGCTGGCCGAGTTGAACGCGCTTTTGCGTCCCGGTGAGCTCTCGGGCGTAAATGGTATCGGTGTGAGTGGTTTTTCGCTGGTCGTGGGCAACACCACCATCCTCTCCAGTGTGAAGTACGTCATTACCCTGGATACGGATACGCAATTGCCGCGCGATGCGGCGCAGCAATTCGTCGGCGCCATGGCGCATCCGCTCAATCGCCCCCGGTACGATGAAGCGAAACGGCGGGTCGTCGAAGGTTACAGCATCCTGCAACCCCGGGTGGCGATCAGTCTGCCGGGAACCAACCGCTCGCACTATGCGCGCCTGTACGGCGGCGAGCCGGGCATCGACCCGTATACACGTGCGGTCTCGGATGTTTACCAGGACGTTTTTGGCGAAGGCTCGTTCATCGGCAAGGGAATCTATGATGTTGATGCGTTCGAGCGATCCATCGGCGGGTGTTTTCCCGAGAACCTGATCCTCAGCCATGATCTTCTGGAAGGGTGTTACGCCCGTGCCGGGCTGTTGAGCAATGCGAACCTGTTTGAGGACTATCCGGCCCGTTACAGCGCCGATGTCAGTCGCCGTCACCGCTGGATTCGTGGTGACTGGCAGTTGGCCGGGTGGTTGTTGCGCACTGTTCCCGGTCAGAGCAATATCACCAGCACTGGCGCGGACACGAGGGCGAGTCGCACTCGCCAAAAGAATCCACTCTCGGCCTTGTCGCAATGGAAGCTGATCGACAACCTGCGGCGCAGTCTTGTCCCCACCGCACTGACCATGCTGTTGCTGCTGGGATGGACGCTCCTGTCGTCGGCCTGGATGTGGACCCTGACGGTGATCGGCATCCTGTTGATTCCTTCCCTGTGCGCCTTGATCCTCGAGATGCTGCGCAAACCGGACGAGGTGTTGTTGAGGCAGCATCTTGGCGCCGTTGCCCAGTCGGCTTCCCGGCGCTTCGGGCAGGTGGCTTTCGAGCTCGCCTGCCTCCCGTATGAGGCTTTCTTCAGCCTGGACGCCATTGTGCGCACGGTCTGGCGCATGCGGGTCTCGCACAAGCGAATGCTCGAATGGAGGCCGTCGAGCGAGGCCGATAGCGAAGCCTCTTCCCAGTCGACTAGCCGTGGCAACAGCGAAGTCCATGAACTCAGCGCTTCATTCCGGGCCATGTGGATTGCCCCCGTCTTCGCCGCGGCCATTGCCATCTATCTGGCGGGTTCAACACCGGCGGTATTGGCCATCGCGGGGCCGATTCTGTTCCTGTGGTTAAGCTCGCCGGTCGTCGTGTGGTGGATCAGCCGCACGATCGTTCGCCGCAAGGCGAGCCTGACGACCGAACAAACGTTTTTCCTGCGCGCTCTGACGCGGCGGATCTGGGCGTTTTTTGAGAAATTCGTCGGTGCGGAAGACCATTGGCTACCCCCTGACAATTATCAGGAGTATCGCATTGCCGCCATCGCGCATCGCACCTCGCCGACCAACATCGGGATGGCGTTACTGGCGAATTTGTCTGCCTACGACTTTGGCTACATTACGGCCGGACAACTTGCCCAGCGCACGACGAACACCCTGCGGACGATGGATGAGCTGGAACGCTACCGGGGCCATTTCTACAACTGGTACGACACACTGACCTTGCAGCCGCTACCGCCGCTGTATGTGTCGACGGTGGACAGTGGAAACCTCGCCGGTCATCTGCTGACCTTGCGTGCCGGTCTGCTCGCGCTGGCTGATGACAAAATATTGCCAGCACGGCTGTTTGACGGCCTGAGTGATACCTTCAGAATTCTTGAGGATGTTCTTGAGGATGAGGCCGACAGGGGGGTGACGGGCTCGCTAATGGCGTTTCGGAGGTCACTGGAGGCCGCTTCCAGCGCACCCCCGGGCACGCTCGCGGCAGCGCACTCAACCCTGATACAACTGGCGAGTGGTGCCGCCGAGCTGGCCATCCAGGTCGCGGGCAGGGACGAGGTAAGGGGCGACGACGGGCCCGATAGCGAAGTGAAAGAAGGTGAAGCAAAAAAATCGGAAGCTCAGGAGTGGGCGCAGGCACTCGCCCAGCAATGCCGTGAAGCCGTGGATGAGTTGACCTTCCTCGTGCCCTGGCTCGTTCCACCGACGCTGTCGGGCGAACCGGAAGCGGTGTTCGATAACACGGCAATCGTGAGCATTCCGACGCTGCGCGAACTGGCCAATGCGGGCAGTACGCGCGCCAAGGACCGGATGGCGACCGTCGAAGGCCTGGTTCTGCAAACGGGTGAGTTTGCGCTCATGGACTACGACTTCCTGTACGACAAGTCGCGCCATTTGCTGGCCATCGGTTACAACGTCGGCGAACGCCGGCTCGACGCGGGCTACTACGACCTGCTGGCTTCCGAAGCGCGACTCTCCTGTTTCGTGGCCATCGCGCAGGGCAAACTGCCGCAGGAAATCTGGTTCGCCCTCGGGCGGTTGCTCATCGGGACGGGCGGAGAACCGGTTCTCCTGTCGTGGAGCGGTTCGATGTTCGAGTACCTGATGCCACTGCTGGTGATGCCGACTTACGACAACACGCTGCTCGACCAGACCTGCAAGGCCGCGGTGGCCAGGCAGATCGAGTATGGAAAGCAGCGCGGCGTACCCTGGGGAATCTCCGAATCCGGCTACAACACCGTCGATGTGCAACTGAACTACCAGTATCGCGCCTTCGGTGTGCCGGGCCTGGGTCTCAAGCGTGGACTGGCCGAGGATCTGGTCGTTGCGCCCTATGCCTCGGTGATGGCGCTGATGGTGGCCCCCGAAGAGGCCTGCCTGAATCTGCAACGCCTTGCCGCCGAAGGATTCATGGGGAAGTTCGGCTTCTTCGAGGCGATTGATTACACGCCGGCACGGCAGCGGCGCAAGCAATCGAGCGCCGTGGTGCGCTCCTTTATGGCCCACCACCAGGGCATGAGCCTGCTCGCGCTGGACTACCTGCTGCTGGATCGTCCGATGCAGCGGCGCTTTGAGTCGGATCGGCTGTTCCAGGCCGTCATGCCGCTGCTCCAGGAACGCATTCCCAAGGCCGCCGCC
>JANNNT010000683.1:0-4143 GCA_031398685.1 Rhodocyclaceae bacterium
CGAGTATGTCGAAAGCCTCAAACAGCGTTTCCGCAATCCGGCGCTCAAACACCGCACCGCACAGATAGCCTCGGATGGCTCGCAAAAACTGCCGCAACGTCTGCTCGCCCCGTTGCGTGAGCGCCTCGCCAAAGGCCTGCCGTCCCCGGCCATTGCCACCGCGATTGCCGCCTGGATGCACTACGCGGTGAAGCTTGCCCGGACCCCGGAAGGCGTGCTTAACGACCCGCAGGGCGACGAGATCCTGGCGCAAGCCCGGCTCAGCACAGACGCCCCGGGCATCGTCGACCACTTGCTGGCGCTGGACAAGATCTTTGGCCAAGACCTGCCCGCCGATGGCGCGTTCCGCGCCGAGCTGCTCGAGAAGTTCGTCGAACTGGCGCGCAACCCGGCCGTGGCGACTGCGACGCAGATCACGGTTTGATCACCGCCGGGGTTAACACGGGTACGACGACATCAGGAAGTCGCCTGTAAATCGGCGGCATTTTTCAGTTCCGCTTACGAAAGGTATCAAGATGATTTTTGGACATGTGAACGATCTGGATTCGGCATTCTCGTGGCTGCCCAAACCGCTAAAAACCGCCGTTGAACACCTCAAGACAACGGATTTTCTGGCGTTGCCCGTCGGGAACTACGACTTGCAGGGCCGCGACATCTATGTCCAGGTCTTCGACATGACCACGAAGCCGTTTGCTGAAACCCGTCCGGAAGTTCACCGTGAGTACATCGACGTGCAGTTTCTTTGCCAGGGCAGCGAGAAGATCGGTGTTGCCTCCGAAACGGGCAACAACACGGTCGCCGAAGATCTGCTGGAGCAACGCGACCTGCTCTTTTACAGCGGCATGGAAAATGAATCGACGCTGACGATGACTCCCGGCAGTTTTGCCGTGTTTTTCCCGAACGACGTACATCGCACGGGCTGCACGTTTGACCAGCCCATGACGATTCGCAAAGCCGTGATCAAGGTTCGCGTCTCCTTGCTGGTGGCCGGGGCGTAAAGATGAGAAGCATTCGCTGGGGCATGATCGGCTGCGGATCGGTGGTGGAGGTCAAGAGTGGGCCAGGGTTTTACAAGGCGAATAATTCGGTGCTGGCGGCGGTGACGAGCCGTAGTCCGGCGGCAGCCCATGCTTTCGCCCAGCGTCACAACGTGGCCAGGGTGTATGAAACAACCGGGCAGCTCCTGGCCGATCCGGATATTGACGCGGTGTATATCGCCACACCACCGTCTTCGCACAAAGCGCTTTCATTACTTGCGGCCAATGCCGGCAAGCACGTCTACGTCGAGAAACCGATGGCGATGCGCTTCGATGAATGCCGTGAAATTGTCGACGCGTGCGAGAGAAAAGGTGTGCGCCTGTTTGTCGCGTTCTATCGCCGTGCCATGCCGCGATTCCTTAAGGTCAAGGAATGGCTGGATAACGGCGCCATCGGCGAGGTGCGCTGCGTTCGCGCCGTTCAGCACCGACCGCCGGCTGACGAGGAGCGCTCGCGCGCCACGCTGCCCTGGCGCCTGCTGCCGGAAGTGTCTGGCGGCGGTCATTTCCTGGACATGGGCATTCACACGCTGGATATCCTTGATTTCTGGTTCGGCGCCATCGAACAGGTGCATGGGATTGCCAGCAACCTTGGCGGGCTCTACGACGTCGAAGACACCGTAACGGCCACCTGGCGGCACGCCAGCGGCGTTCAGGGCTCCGGTTCGTGGTGTTACGTGTGCGGCCACAGTGAAGATCGCGTCGAGATCGTCGGTTCCGGAGGCCGGATCGAATTCGAGCTGTTTTCCGATAAACCGCTCAAGCTCAGCAACGCGGATGGCGTTCAGGAAACGGCCATGCCCAATCCTCCCCACGTGCAGCAACCCTTTATCCAGAGTATCGTCGATGATCTCAATGGCCTTTCATCGTGTCCGGGCAGTGTCGAGAGCGCTGTTCGCTCCACTTGGGTTGCCGACGAAATCCTGAAGCAGTACCGCCAGGAAAATGGTTACTGACCGCGGTTACTGACCGAGCCGCACCTTTACATTATTTGAAGGAGTACCCCTATGCCGCGCATCCCGTTTGCTGAAATGAAAGCCGAATTCAAACGCGTCCTGATCAAGAAGGGCTGTGACGAAACCAGCGCCGATCTTTCCGCGCAGTTGATGACCGAAACCAGCTGTGACGGCGTGTATTCGCATGGCGTGAATCGTTTCCCGCGCGTGATCGACTACATCGAAAAGGGTTACATCGACCTGCAAGCCAAGCCGACCCGGGTGGACGGCATGGGCGCCTTCGAGCGCTGGGACGGTAATCTGGGCCTGGGCAATGTCAATGCCAAGCTGTCGATGGATCGCGCCATCGAACTCGCCAGGGAGTTCGGCATCGGCTGCGTCGCGCTGGGCAACACCAACCACTGGCTGCGCGGGGGAAGTTATGGCTGGCAAGCCGCGGATGCCGGTTGTGTCGGCATCTGCTGGACCAACACCCAGCCCAACATGCCGGCCTGGGGCGCGCGTGATCGGCGCATCGGCAATAACCCCTTCGTGATGGCCGTGCCGCGCAAAGAAGGTCATGTCGTGGTCGATATCGCCATGGCCCAGTTTTCGTATGGCCAGATGGAAGCCACCGCGATGCGCGGTGACTTGCTGCCGGTGCCCGGCGGATACGACGAACAGGGCAATCTCTCCTGTGACCCGAAGGAAATCGCCAAGACCTGGCGCGTGTTGCCCATCGGCTACTGGAAGGGTTCCTCAATGTCGATTGTCATGGACATGATTGCCGCCGTGCTTTGCGGTGGTCGTTCAACCGTCGGCGTAGGAAAGCTGGGCAGCGACGAATACGGCTTGTCGCAGATGTTCATTGCGATGGATGCCACGCGTATTGCCGGCGAAGACTACCTGGCCGCGGCCATCAACGAGGTGATCGAAAATATTCACGCCTCCGAGCGTGTCGATCAGGATAGCCCGGTGCTGTATCCCGGGGAGCGCTCCATGGGTTTCCGCAAGGACAACCTGGCGAACGGAATCCCGGTCGGCGATGAAATGTGGGCGAAGATCAAGGCCCTCTAGGCGACCCCAATCCGTGCCCGGCCCACTGGTGCGGAATGGCAACGAACTTTGAAAAGGAATGACCATGGAAACTCGTGCTTGCGTATTACACGCCCAGGAAGATGTACGGATCGAAAGCCTCGACGTCGGTGAGGTCGGGCCGAAGCAGGTTCTGGTGCGCATCGGAGCCGGCGGTCTGTGCGGCTCGGACATCCACTATTATTGGGAAGGCGGCATCGGCACCATTCGCGTGACCGAGCCGATCGTCATGGGTCATGAAGTGGCCGGTACGGTCGAGGCGGTGGGCAAGGACGTGACCCGGGTTCGCCCCGGCGACCGCGTGGCGCTCAACCCCAGCCGTCCCTGCGGCAAATGCCAGTTCTGCCTGTCCGGCGAGCAGCAACACTGTCTGGATATGCAGTTTTTCGGCAGCGCCATTCGTAAACCGCATACCCATGGCGGATTCCGCGATGTTCTCGTCGCCGAGGAATTCCAGTGCGAACCCGTCGGCGACAAAGTCTCGCACGGAGAAGCGGCGTGTACCGAACCGCTGGCGGTCGGCGTACATGCCGTCAATCAGGCGGGTGGCCTGCTCGGCAAACGCGTCCTGGTAACCGGTGCCGGTCCCATTGGGGCTCTGCTGATCGGCGCGGTGCGTCATGCCGGAGCGCTGGAAATCGTGGCCATCGACCTCTCCGACGCACCGCTCAAAGCGGCCAAGGCCATGGGCGCGACGACCGTGATCAACGCGGCGCACGAGCCCGACCGGCTACTGGCCGACTATTCGGCCGACAAGGGCTATTTCGACGTCGTCTTCGAATGCACCGGCGTCGGCGCGGTACTCAAGCAGGCCTTCCCGGTCATTCGCCCGCGCGGGACAATCGTGCAAGTAGGGGTGTCCGGCGGCGCCGACATTCCGATCAACGCACTGGTGGCCAAGGAAATCCGGCTGGTCGGTACGCACCGTTTTCACCACGAATATGCCGTTGCGGCGCGCCTGATCCGTGATCGGCTGATCGACGTGCGACCGGTGATCTCCGCAACCTTCCCGATGGAGCGCATTGCCGAAGCCTTCGAAGTCGCCCGCGATCGCTCCGCCCAGATGAAGGTGCAGC
>JANNNT010000684.1:0-30107 GCA_031398685.1 Rhodocyclaceae bacterium
ATGGCGTCCGGTTTGGCCAGCGCCAGTGTTTCCGGCGTCAAGCCGTAGCAACTGAAGTATTCGCGTGCCGAGGGCAGCAGAGTCCCGTTCATGCGTTCGTTTTGCAGACGCAGCATGATCACCACGTCGCAATTTTTAAGGCCATCCTGCAGGTCGTTGTAAACATGCACGCCCATTTTTTCAATGGCCGTGGGCAACAGCGTTTGCGGGCCGACAGCGCGCACTTCGCCAGCGCCGAGCGTGGTCAGTGCGTGAATGTCGGAGCGGGCGACACGTGAGTGCAGAATGTCGCCGACGATGGCGACGGTCAGATTGGAAAAATCTTTCTTGTAGTGACGAATCGTGAACATGTCGAGCAAGCCCTGCGTCGGGTGCGCGTGGCGTCCGTCGCCGGCATTGACCACGTGAACGTCGGACCGGCCCGTGCGATGCAGGTGATCGGCGATCAGGTAAGGCGCGCCAGAAGAAGCATGGCGGACAACAAACATGTCGGCATGCATGGCGACCAGGTTGTCGATGGTATCGAGCAGGGTTTCGCCTTTGGCCGTCGAGGAACGACCCACATCCAGATTGATGACGTCGGCCGAAAGACGCTTGGCGGCAATTTCAAAGGTGGTGCGGGTACGCGTTGAATTCTCGAAGAAGAGATTGAAAACGCTCTTGCCGCGCAACAGCGGCACCTTCTTAACGTCACGGTGAGAAACTTCAAGGAAACTTGATGCTGTGTCGAGGATTTGAGTCAATACCTCACGTGGCAGACCGTCGATCGAAAGCAGGTGGGTCAACTCGCCGTTGGCGTTGAACTGCGGAGTGTGATGCGGTGAATTACGCATGTTTGGCATGTCTCCATTGCAGTCGTCCCGCGACACCCGGTTCGAGTACAAGCTCTTCGGTATCGTCCAATTCGGCCTGCCAGGTGCAGAATTCGGCGTAAATCGGTAGTTCACGCCCGCCGCGATCTGCGAGCACGGCGAGTTTGATGCTGGCTGGACGACCGTAGTCGAACAACTCGTTGATTGCAGCGCGCGTTGTGCGTCCGGTATAGAGCACATCATCGACGAGAATCAATGGTCGGCCTTCAACGTCAAACGGAATTGAGGTTGGCTTGACCTGCGGGTGCAACCCTTTCTGGCCAAAATCATCGCGGTAAAAAGAGACGTCGATCAGGCCAATTTCGCCGGAAATGCCGAGCAATTCACTCAGGCGTCGAGCAATCCAGACGCCGCCGCTGTGGATACCGACAAGCATGGTGTTCGCGTGTAGCTGTGGTCGGATCAATTCAGCCAGTTCAGCGCACTGCGCTTCGGCGTCAGGTAGGGTTGTTATGGCCATGGTGTTTGCAGTCCGTAGAGTCTTGAGAAAAGCGTTCGAAGAAACACTGCAAGATGATCTGAGCGGCAAGCGCATCAAGGTGTTCCTTGGCACTCTTGGCATTATATCCGCTTTCACGCAGCCTCTCTTCAGCCTCGACTGAACTCAGGCGTTCTTCAGCGTAATCGACAGCAAGGCCGAAACGGCCGCGTAACTGGTTGGCAAAGCGGGTGCAGCGCGCGGTCATGGCGTGCGCCGAACCATCGAGCGCGAGAGGTAGTCCGACGACAAGACTGACGGGGTGCCATTCACTGATCAGCGCCGCAATGGCCGTGAAGCGCTCGGCATTGGCTTCACTGCGGATCGTCGTCAAGGGGTGTGCTTGTCCCAGCGACCACTCCCCAACGGCAACACCGATGCGTTTTTCGCCGAAGTCAAAAGCCAGAACCGTACCATGCGGACGCATGGTGGTTTCAGGCATGCCCGGCCTTCACGGCGAGATTTGTGAAGTCGATGCCGAGAATCTCCATCGCCGATGGAAGCCTTTCCTCGTAGGGAACGTCGAAGAGGATGTGCGGATCGGCAGGCACGGTCAGCCAAGCATTCTGCGCCAGTTCGTGTTCAAGTTGTCCGGCTCCCCAGCCGGAGTAACCGAGCGTGACCATCATTTCCCGCGGTTGACCGTCGCGTGCAACGGCTTGCAGCACATCGCGCGAACTGGTCAGGCCGACGTCCTGATTGACCGCCAGGGTTGATTGCCAATCACCAACCGGTCGATGCAGAACAAAGCCACGATCGGTTTGTACCGGCCCGCCGAAGAAGACCGGCAGATTGGCCAGCTCTGGCGATTCGAAGGGTACGTCGATTTTTTCGAAGAGGGTCGCCAGAGTCATGTCGATCGGGCGGTTTACAATGATGCCCAATGCGCCTTGCTCGTTGTGCTCGGCAATGTAGATCAGGGATCTTGAAAAATACGGATCCTCCATCGCCGGCATGGCAATGAGAAAATGGTCGGTCAGGTTGATATTTTGCAACATGCCTCTATTTTAATCGCCGGAGCGGGCCGATACAAAGGTATTCAATACTTGATTCAGTCCTTGTCTGGTTTCGTCGCGATCTGCGCTTGCAGCGAGATTTCCCGCTTGGCCAGTGCGCTTGGTGTCGCGGCGGTGTTCGCCAACCGTGATTACGAGCCGCAGGCCAAGGCACGTGATGCAACAGTTGCGGCGACTTTAGGCAGCTTCGAGATTGGCTTTGAGTCATTCAAGGATCAGGTGGTTTTCGATGGCTCAGCGGTGCTGACACAGACCGGGCGACCCTATACCGTTTTTACGCCTCACAAGAAGGCCTGGCTGAAACGCCTGACCGACGACGATCTGGCGGCACCTATGGCGGAACGCGGCCGGCTGGCCACGTGCCTTGCGCAACCGGCGTGCCGTCGCTGGAAGACATCGGCTTCAAGCCTACCGGTTTGCTGCACCGGGCTCTCGGAACTGATCTGGCGGGATTTCTATTTCAGGATTCTCGATCGCTTCCCACGTGTCGTCGAATGCTCGTTCAAGCCGGAATACGATGCGATCATCTGGGAGCACGGCGACTACGCCGATACTCTGTTTGCTGCGTGGTGTGAGGCACGAACCGGATATCCATTGGTCGATGCGGCGATGCGCCAGTTGAACCGTACAGGCTATATGCATAATCGCTTGCGCATGGTTGTGGCCTCGCTTCTGACCAAGGATCTGGGCATCGACTGGCGGCACGGTGAAGCTTACTTTGCGAGGCATCTCAATGATTTTGACCTGTCCGCCAATAACGGCGGCAGGCAATGGGCGGCATCAAGCGGGTGTGATGCTCAGCCCTATTTCCGCATATTCAATCCGGTGACTCAATCGGAACGTTTTGACCCGGGCGGCTGTTTCATCCGCCACGATCTGCCGGAACTCTCTGCCGTGCCGGACAAATTCATTCACGCGCCGTGGCGGATGAATTCGGCCGAGCCGTCGGCTTGCGGGGTGATTGTCGGGCGGGATACACCGATACCGCTCGTCGAACACGAAACAGCAAGGCGCCGGACGCTCGAACGCTACGGAGTGATCAAGCGCGCCGTTGCTGCGTGACGTAGTCCGCCACGAGTTGCAGCAACTCGTCTTCCTGATATGGCTTGCCAAGGTAGTGATTGACGCCGATTTCAAAAGCATAGTTGCGGTGTTTGTCAGCGGTGCGCGAGGTGATCATGATGATCGGAATCGCTTTCAAATGGGCGTCGGCACGGATGTTGCGTGTGAGATCGAAACCATCCATTCGCGGCATTTCGATATCAACAAGCATGACGTCAGGAACCACATCGAGCAGAAGTTCCAGAGCCTCGACACCGTCCTTGGCAAGAATGACCTGATAACCTTCGCGACCCAGCAGCCGCCCAGTGATCTTGCGTACGGTCAAGGAGTCGTCGACCACCATCACCGTGGGCAGCATGGCCGTAGCCGTCTTGCCCTCCAGGAGGATAGGCGCTGTCGGAACCGGGCTGGCAAATTCAGCGACCGGTGCACGACTGCTCAGTGCCACCGGGTTGAGAATCAGCACGACCTGGCCATCACCAAGCACCGTTGCTCCGTCGACGCCAATAACACGGGCGAGTTGAGGTCCGATGTTCTTGACGACGATTTCCTGATTACCCAGGAGTTCATCGACCTGAACCGAAATACGTCGCGCACCGCTGCGTAGCAGCAAGGTCCAGTACTGTCGATGTTGTTCGGGCAGGGCTTGCGTGTCACCGAGAAGATGCGGCAAGTAGCTGAAGGGGTAATGATGGCCCATCCATTCAGCCGTTCCGGCATCGCGAATACGGGCCAGCGCGGCCTCCTTGAGATCGAGAACCTGCTCGATCATCACCGAGGGAATGGCATAGCGTTTGCTGCCGGCGCGTATCAGCAACGCTTTGGTAACCGCCAGCGTAAGTGGGATGTAGAGGCGGAATTCCGTACCCTGGCCGGGCGTAGACACTATTTCTATCCGCCCGCCAAGGCTGCTGACTTCGGTCTTGACAACATCCATGCCGATGCCACGACCGGCTACCTGCGATAATTCGCTCGCGGTTGAGAAACCGGGAGTAAATATCAGTTCCGCGAGGCGTGCAGTATCTGCTTCTTCATCGGCTCCTAGCAATCCGGCCGCTACAGCACGTGCGCGAATGCGATCCAAATCGAGCCCGGCCCCATCATCAGAGAAGCTCAGGATGATTTCGTTGCCTTCCTGTTTGAGCGCCAGCGAAATCTCACCGATATCAGGCTTGCCGCGGGCTACACGGACATCGCGTTCTTCCAGACCATGAGCGATGGCATTGCGCAGCATGTGCTCCAGCGGAGCGCCCATCTTGTCCAGCACGCTACGATCCAGTTCAACCTGGCTACCTCTGATTTCAAGGTTGGCGCGCTTGTTCAGTTCCTTGGAGGTTTGCCGGACGATGCGGTACAGGCGATCGGCCACACTGCCGAAGGGAACCATGCGAACGGCCATCAGCTGCTGTTGCACATCACGGTTCAAGCGAGCCTGCGCAATGATTGCAGCATTGGCGTCGTCAAGGTTCTTGAGCAGATTCTGCTGGACTGTCGCGACGTCGTTGACCGATTCGGCCATCATTCGCGTGAGTTCCTGGAAGCGCGTAAACCGGTCGAATTCCAGCGGATCGAATCCGGCATGCTGCTCATCGGGTTGCGTAGCACGCGATTGCATTTGCAACTCGGACTGAATTTCGATTTCGCGCAACTGACGACGCAAACGAATGACATTTTCTGTCAGGTCGAGCAACGACGATTTCAGGCTGCGCATCTCGCCTTCAATCCGTGCTCGGGCAATTGACAATTCACCCGCTTCGTTGACCAGTCGGTCGATGAGGTCAGCACGAACGCGCAAGGAAGCGAGTTGAGATGTGGTATCGCCGTCGGCTTCAGTTTCGGACTCGTGAATGCGCAAGCGATCAGTGCGGCGTTCCTTGCTGACAGCAACACGTTCCGGTGTTATTGCCGGCTCGGCAACAGGGGCTATGTCAACAGTCTTGTCTGCCTTTGCTGTGGACAGCTGATCAAGTGATTCGCCACGTTGCAGACGTTCGATGATATGTAAAACGGCATCGAAGGCGCTATCGATTTCATCAATCACTTCAGGCAGAGCGATTCCCGCACGATTGGCTTGTTCAACATGCGACTCAATAGCGTGTGCAATTTCACCAAGATTCATGGCGCCGGCCATGCGGGCACTACCCTTCAGGGTGTGCAATAGCCGCGTAAGAATACGCACAGCGTCGCCATTGGCGGGTTCGCTACGCCAGGCACGCAGTTGCTTGGCAATACCTTGGTTCAGATCGAGCGCCTCTTCGAGGAAGATGGGCAACAGTTGCTCGTCAATGTCGTCGTGCAGTTGCTGGATTTCGGCGACAAAACCAACACGAGGAACGGGTTCAGCCTTGGCGGCTTCTCGTGGCGGTGCTTCAGCAATCACCGACCGTTCCGGAGCTGCTTCTTGATCGGCCAATGGTTCGTGCGGAGTGACCACGTTTGCCGGATAAAGTGCATCAAGCGCATCAATCAGCCCGTGCTGAACTTCGAGTTCGCGTTGCCCGGCAAGGTCAGACAGCATTAGCTCAATTTCACCAACCGTCTGCCTGATGATTCCGAGGGCTTCAAGGCTACCCGGTTCCGCTGAGTTGTCCCGGCGTAGCAGTGCATGCTCTAGCGCCAGTCCGAGTTGATTGACTGGCATTATCCCGACTGTTGCGGAGATGCCAGCAAGCGTGTGAGCCGCTCGGTACATGTCGTTGGGAGTAGGCGACAATTCATCGCTTTCAAGCACGGGTAGTTCGCGTTGCAGTGTTTCCAGATGGGCGCGAGCTTCTTCTGAAAAAATATCGTAGAGCACAGGCGAAATCGAAATTCGAGGACACACATCCGGCTTGTCCGGTTCGGCTTCGTCAACTAGAGTTTCTGCCACCAGCAGTGAGTCATCAGCAACAAGCGCTGGCGATTCTCTCAAGGGAGTGTCAAAGCCGAAATCCAGCATCTCGGCCGTTTCTAGATCAATGGTGAGGCCACCATCATCACTCTCAGGTCGCGCAGCAGGGAAATCGAGCGTGATTATCTCGGCACTGTGTACTGGTTCTCCAGATGGCTGAGAAGTTTCAAGCGTCTCCTGCTCGGCCATTATCGGTAGTTGAGCTTCTTGCGCCACTTCGTGACTATGCCTGAGCGATTCAGCAAGCGAAACCATGTTGCGTGGATCGGGAGCATGCCCGGAGTGGGTTTCCAGATGCTCAACCCATGCTGAAAAAACGGTGTGCGCCTGCCCAAGCAAATCAAAGAGAGAAGAACCGACTTCCCACTCCTGCTGCAACCAAACATTCAGAGTCTGTTCTATGGACCAGGCAGCCTCGCCAAGGTCCTTGAGTCCAACCATGCGCCCACTGCCCTTGAGCGTATGGAAAGCGCGCCGAATCGTTGTCAGTAATTCAATACTATGACGTTGTTCCTTCAGGGCCTGTTGATTCTCATCAATGGTGCCCAGTACTTCGTGGGCCTCTTCCAGGAAAATATCAAGCAATTCGGCATCGATTTCCTCCGTGCTGGCTTGCGAGAGCTGGATTGTTTCTGTTGATGGTGCAAGCAATTCAGGAAGTTGTGGCTTGAGCGCTGCCATCACCTGGTCAATTTGTGGTGACGCGTTATCGCCGGCTTCCAGCGCTGAAAGCATGGCCTTGGTTTGCTCACCGAGTGCGATGTCGGCAACAAGATCAGCGTCTTTTTTTAGTGCGGCAAGGTTAAGTTTTATTTCCTCGCGCAGTTCTGAGTCGCCGGGTTGATCCCTGAGTGCACCGAGCAGCGCATGCGTTTCGAGCTTCTGCTGCTCAACTTCTTGTTCAAACGTTAGTCTCGGGTCGTCCTCTTCGAGCACCTCAGATTCATTGGTTTTCTGAGCCGTGCCGGATTGCATCTGTTTGGCAAAACTGTCAAAGTCGGCAGCACCATGTTGCAGAGAGTCAATAAAGAACCCGATCATGGACAACTGACTAGCAATGTGCTCGAAATCAGATTCCTGTGAGTTATATCCTGCATTCGTAAAGCGCTTTATTTCTTCTGAACATTCGCGTACGGCAACAGCCGCAGTGTCATGACGCATCATGGTCAAAGCGCCGGCGACCTGGCGGAACGGAACCTCCAGGCTAACGAGGTCGGTACGTTTCTCGGCATCACGGAAGAAACCATCGAGTACCTGCTCGATCTGCGCAAAATTGCTTTGGATCTCCTTGGCCACTTGCCCGATCAGCAGTTTCTCCTGTGCCAAGCGCGACATTTCGTCTAGCAAAGGGATTTCCGAGCCAGGCTGGGGAGGATTGCCGGCAAGACAGCCGTGAATCCGGGCTACCGTTACGTCGACCTGATGCGCAAAATCGCTACCAAGTCGCTGGAAATTTTCATGTGCATTCTGGGTTAGCAGGATCGCCGTTGCGATTTCCATCGCCAGCACGTCCGAGTTGCGGGCGCTGTCTTCTGACAGCCAATTGGCAGCGGCTGCTATCGCTTGCGCCAGTCGGCGGAAATCGGTCTGACCCAACTGATCGACGACTGCAGACAGCGCGTTGGCACTTTCCTTGAACAAGGGCAGCGACTGCACGGTTCCTGTACAGTACTTGTTCCAGGATTCCTCGGTGGCCGTGATGACGTCCCGCAGCTTGCGGCGAACGGTTTCTTCCGGGGCGGGTGCAGCAGTCTCCGTAGATGGGATGATCGCTTGCAACTGATAAGTCTTCTGCACCAGACGTACTGCAGTGTTGTTGCTGTCAGCGCTGGCAACGAAATAGAGCGCATCGCGCAGCAAACGCTCGGCGACATTTTTCGATCCTTCTATCAATCGGCGAATCTGTAGATCGATGCGCGCACACAACTGCTTGACATTCGTCTCTTCCGGCAAGGCTCCCTCGGCCAGTGCGGAGAGAAAGCCGGTGGCAATCCACCAGAAAGCGCGAGCTGATGCCGCATCCTGCGTATCTTCGATACGCTTTACCGCTCCCAGCATCTCGCTGACACCCTTGCGATCCTGCGGAGCACGCAGCCACAATAGGAGCCCACGCTGGAAGCGCGCTCGCTCCTGCCGAAGAATGAGCTGAAATGCACTGCGAGTAATTGTTTTCGCGGGGGTTTCGCGGCGAGGCGGGCGCGCGGTCAAATCTGGAAAGAAAAGATCCGTTGCCGAGGCACACTGCAGGCCTCGCGTCGCTTGCACTTCGCGGTATAGCGAAAAAAGGCGCAATGGCTGGTTGGGCTGGCCGTTGATCAAGTCATCAAGATAATGGCCGATAGTCGCTAGTGCCCTCTGCGCAAGGATGATGGAGGATTCGCTGGCTGGAAGCTTTTGCTGTTCAATCTCATCCAGCATTGCTTCTGCCGCCTCGGTAAACTGAGTTACTCCGTCCAGCCCCACGATTGTTAACGCGCCCTGAACCTGATGCAGGTTAGTGCGGCAGAACTTGATCTGCGTCAGATCTCCAGAGCCGGCCAGTCCACCGGCGATGTAGTGCTGCAGCGCCAGGTCGGCACGCTTCAGTGCGAGGTCGATCTCGCTTTTGACCCAGGTCAGGGGGCCGATATCGAATTCCGTCGCGGCATTCATGTGAGGCAGTATCTCCGATTTCAGCGCAGGGTGATTAGCCCACTTTGAAGCCAGCAACCGAACCCTTCAGTTCTGTTGCCAGGCCGGCCAGTTCGCCGACCGCAGAGGCTGTTTTTTGCGTACCGACCGTTGTCAGTTCCGTAACACGCAGAATGTCCTGCATCTTGCCCGCCACGCTTGTGGCCGAATCGGCCTGTTGGCGCGTCGCGTCGGAAATATTCTCGATCAGTTCAGCAAGATTCTGCGAAACATCACCAATCTCGGCCAGCGCTTGACCTGCCGCATCAGAGAGCTTCGCGCCTTCAACCACGCCGCGCGTTGATTCTTCCATCGCGGAAACGGCTCCCTGCGTGTCGGTCTGAATGGTTTTCACAATCGCCGCGATCTGCTTTGTTGCTTCGCCAGAACGCTCGGCGAGTCGCTGCACTTCTTCAGCAACCACGGTGAAACCACGTCCCGCGTCGCCAGCGGAGGCGGCCTGAATGGCGGCGTTTAGCGCCAGCACGTTGGTCTGCTCGGTAATGTCGGAAATCAGTTCCACGATTTCACCGATTTCCTGTGACGATTCGCCAAGGCGTTTGATCCGTTTTGAGGTTTCCTGGATCTGTTCGCGAATTTCGTTCATGCCCTTGATTGAATCCTGCACCGCTTGCGTGCCTTTTCCGGCAGCCGCCAGCGACTGGCGCGCCACCTGGGCTGACTGGTCGGCATCACCGGACACCTTGGTCATTGAACTGGCCATGGCCAAGACGGAGTGCCCGGCGTTCTGAATTTCTATAGACTGACGTTTCGCGGCGTCGAGCAACTCGACCGAAGTCTGCTGAGCAGTTTCGGTGGCCAACGTAACCCGACCGGCTGCATCGTTGATACGCCCAACCAGTACACGAAGCTCCTCAACGGTGTAGTTGATCGAGTCGGCAATCGCACCGGTAATATCTTCTGAGACCGTCGCGGTGACGGTCAAGTCACCGTCAGCCAGATCGCCCAGTTCGTTCATCAGGCGCAAAATGGCGTCCTGGTTCTGTCTGTTGATCGACTCACTTGCCTGCCGGCTCTGGTCTACCAATTGCGTCTGGTGTTTTGTGTCGTCAAGGTAGATCTTGGCCATCATCGAGAGTGTGGCAAGCGCCAGGGCAATCAGGATAGCCAATGCGGCGCCGTAACCCACACGTCCGGCAATGCCTCGCTGATAGGCTTGGGCAAGTGCATCCGTGGCATCAAGCAATTCGACGTTACGGCTGATTCCGGAACCTGCTGATTTGGCCATGATCAATGACGGCATGCCGCTAAGAATGGCGTTGATGGCGTAATGGCTGTCCTGATAGCTGATTTCGAGTTCGCCAAGTTTTCTCTTGGTTTCACCATCGGTCGTGGCAGGGATACGCAAAGTGTCGTTACCCTGGATCAAGGCGTTAAGCAAGGTAAGGAAGGTATTGGAGTCCACCCCAAGCCTGAAGGCAATTTCCGGGTTGATATCGTCTCCCGACAGCAATGTACTGGCGTTCTTCGCAATACGCTGGGTCATTATTGCCATCTGGTTGGCAGCGGAAATTTCGCGAGCGTTCGCACCCGTTTGTAACTTGAGTACACCAACCTGCTCGGCAAGATCGAGCAATTGGTCATTTTGGTCGGTAATAGTGAATACATGGCCTTTTAATGCAAGCAAGTAATACCCCATTTGCACTATCTGGTTAGCATCTTTATCGGTTTTGACCCAAACTTTTGTCAGGGCCTGCAACTCTGGTTGCACATCATCGGGTGAGGGGGGTACGGTGGTACCGGCAAGCTCACCACCATTTACCAAACCTTTCAGATTTTTTGAAAACCGGAAATAGGATTCAGTTAATTGAGTGAAAGCCTCACTATTGCCCTGCATCGCCATACTGGATGACTTGGCGAGCCGCTGCGAGAGCATTCGCATTTCACCGGCGGTTGCGATGTAGACGCTGGAATAGGTCGATTCCCGGTTGTCGTGATAGACGATACCGGCGATCATCAACATCAGCAACATCAGGATGCCGCCAAAAATCTGCAATTGCTTGGTGACAGTGTATTGACCCAGAAACCCCAAGCCGCGACCTCTTTTTTGTGCGGGTACTGGTTGGGCGTCATCCATGACCGTTGCTGCGGAGGTGCTTTGATCCGCTGGACCTTTGGCGACAGACAAAAATTCAGGCAATTTCACATTGAAAGCCATAGTGCTTCTCCGGTTGCACCATCTTGAGGGTACGGGTTGTCAAGTGCGGTTCTGATACAAAACAAGCTTAAACGCCAATATCCATGAATTCTTCATCGGCCAGAAGCTGGCGAACGTTCAGCATCTTCCAGCGCCGGCCTTCGTTGTCGGTATAGGCTTCGCTCGCCCACATCGGCGAATCGGGGTCAGCTGCAACGGGAGTCAAGTCATCCATGTTGCGCAGACCGAGCATTCGGGTCACCAGCAGTGCGGCGTTGTTGCCATGGCGAGTGCCAATCAGCAACAATCGCGAACTGGTGTTTTGCGGCGTTGCTTCTTTTTCCTGAAAAGCTGAGAAATCGGCGACCGAGTAAAGATTCCCACGGATATTGGCAATACCGACGAACCAGTGTTTCGTCAAGGGGACACTGGTCAGGGGCGTCAACGGAATGATCTCGCCGGAATCGGACAAATTGAGCAGCCAGCAGTCAGCGCCTGACTGAATGCCAAGCAGACCAGCCGCGCTCTGATTGTTCGCACCAGCAAGACGCGTTGCCAAATGCGCCTGAAACTCGCGAAGACTGCCCTTTTTTGCCATACGCTGATCGGATAATTAAAGGGCTGCGATTTTGGCTAGCAATTCTTCACCGTTGATTGGTTTTACCAGGTAATCCTGTGCCCCCTGGCGCAAGCCCCAGATCTTGTCGGTCTCTTGACTTTTGGAAGTGCACACGATGACTGGAATGTTCTTTGTCGTCTCGTCACGAGTCAGTGTTCGGGTCGCCTGATAGCCATTGAGGCCAGGCATCACGACATCCATCAAGACGAGATCCGGCAATTCGGATTTGGCTTTTTCGATGCCTTCTTCACCGTTCTCGGCTGTAATGACCTGATAACCGTGTTTGGTCAGCAACTCAACAAGAACATGGCGTTCGGTGGGGGAATCGTCGACGACGAGGATTTTTTTGACAGGCATGGCAATAACTCCCAAGGTTGCCTTTTTATATATGAACTATGTTTCAGTGTTGCGGAGGTGCAAAATTAGCGACGGCCTGAAGCAGACTGTCTTTGGTAAACGGTTTGGTCAAGTACTGGTCAGAACCGACCATGCGACCACGCGCACGATCGAAAAGACCGTCCTTGGAGGAAAGCATGATCAACGGTGTGCTGCGAAAACGCTGGTTTTTCTTGATTAGAGCACACGTCTGGTAGCCATCAAGCCGAGGCATCATGATGTCGCAGAAAATAACTTCCGGCTGGTGGTCTGCGATCTTTGCCAAGGCGTCAAAACCATCCTCGGCGAGCACCACCTGACATCCGGCCTGCACGAGAAAAATTTCCGCGCTACGCCGGATCGTGTTGCTGTCGTCAATGATCATCACTTTGATGCCACTCAATTTTGCGACGTCAACCAATTGCTATCTCCACAGTGCCCTTAGGTTCGGGGTCTAGTACGGGGCTCTGATCATGACAAATTATACTATCCAGCAGGCACTATACATCAATGTCTCAACGCTCAATCATTTTGATACTTTCCTTACGCGGATCTCGTTCGGAGCAGACTCAGTTGGTTGCGGTATTCTTCCTTAACGGCAGTGTTCGTGGCGTCTTTAGGATTTCGGTTAAAATCGATGCGAGAAACAATTTTTGATTCTATTCAGCGGCCTTTACTCCCTCTATTTTTTTGAAACAGCAGCAGTTTTTTCCCTATGAACACACCCTTGCCGAACCTTCCGCCGCCGATCGTCCTGACTTTTGCCGGCAGCGATCCATCGGGAGGTGCGGGCATCCAAGCCGATCTGATGACTCTTTCCTCGATGGGCTGTCACGCGCTGTCCGTGATTACGGCGCTGACGGTACAGGACACCATCGGCATCGACAGCTTGTTGGTCATAGATGCCGACTGGGTCGATGATCAGGCGCGTGCGCTCCTTGAAGATATGCCGGTGGACGTCTTCAAGATCGGCTTGCTCGGAAGTATAGAAAACATAGCGGTAATCGCCGCGATTCTGTCTGATTACCCGGATATCCCACTGGTCTTCGATCCGGTGCTGGCTTCAGGACGTGGCGATGAGTTGGCTGACGAAGACATGATTGCTGCTTTTCAGGAATTGTTATTGCCGCAAACGACCATTTTGACCCCGAACTCACTTGAGGTGCATCGTCTGACCGGTGAGACGGATGACGATGACACAGAGGGCAGTCTGCCGCTCGCCGAATGTGCTCGGCGGATGATCAACTTCGGTTGCGAGTATGTGCTGCTCACTGGAACGCATGAAAATACACCGCAGGTAGTCAATGATCTCTATAACGCGGACGGTCTGGTGCGCAGCGATAGTTGGCAGCGACTGCCAGGCAGTTATCACGGTTCCGGTTGCACGCTGGCTTCAGCACTTGCTGCCAGCCTGGCGCACAGGCTTTCGGTCAGTGATGCGGTGGGTGAAGCGCAAGACTACACTTGGCAAACACTGGCTGCGGGGTTCCGGCCGGGAATGGGCCAATTCATTCCGAATCGCTTTTTCTGGGCACGCCGAACGGAAGAAGACAGTGCTGCTTGAAGTGAAGAAACAGTCATTGCGCGGGCTCTACGCCATTACCCCGGATGGAGTCGGCGCGGTTTCCCCTTCGCCGACCAAACCGCTTGCCGCGCGTACGCCGCTGTCGCGGTTCGGTCGTTGCCGCAACGACCTGGGCGTTCCGGTCTGCGCGATCGGCGGCATCACGTTGGACAATGAACCCGCGCTGCTTTCAGCCGGGGCCGACCTGCTCGCCGTCATCACCGATTTGTTGGAAGCGTCCGACATAGAATCGCGCGCTTTAGCCTTTCAACCACTGTTCGAAGGAGAACGGGCTTGAGTAACCGCAATCAGCAGCTTTTCGAACGTGCGCAGCGACATATCCCCGGCGGCGTCAATTCTCCCGTCCGTGCTTTCCGTTCGGTTGGTGGCACGCCGTGCTTCTTCACCAAGGGCCACGGATCGCGCGTGACCGATGCGGATGGCAAAGTCTATCTCGACTACGTTGGCTCGTGGGGGCCGCTGATTCTCGGCCATGCGCATCCGGAGGTGGTGGCTGCCGTACAGGAGGCGGCCGCGCACGGGTTGTCTTTTGGCGCACCGACCGAGCGCGAAGTCGACATGGCCGATCTGCTCTGCGGCCTGCTGCCCTCACTGGACATGGTGCGCCTCGTCAGTTCGGGCACTGAAGCGACGATGAGCGCCATTCGTCTGGCGCGTGGTTACACCGGACGTGACCTGTTGATCAAGTTCGAGGGCTGTTATCACGGCCACAGCGACAGCCTGCTGGTGAAAGCCGGTTCGGGCATGCTGACCTTCGGCAACCCCAGTTCCGGCGGCGTTCCGGTAGATCTAGCGAAACACACGCTGGTACTCGACTACAACGATGTTGCACAGCTCGAAAACGCTTTTGCCGAACACGGTGCGCGTATCGCGACGGCAATCGTCGAGCCGGTCGTCGGCAACATGAACCTGATCGCACCCAAGCCCGAATTTCTTCAGGCGTTGCGAGATTTGTGCACCAAGCACGGTTCGGTGCTGATCTTCGATGAAGTAATGACCGGCTTCCGTGTCGGGCTAGAGTGTGCACAGGGTTACTACGGGATTACGCCGGATCTGACGACGCTCGGCAAGGTCATCGGCGGTGGCATGCCGGTCGGCGCCTTTGGCGGTAAGCGCGAGATCATGGAAAAGATCGCACCGCTTGGCCCCGTCTATCAGGCTGGGACACTGTCAGGCAATCCGGTGGCCGTTGCTGCCGGGCTGGCGACGCTCAAACTCGTTCAGGCTCCCGGCTTCTATGAATCGCTGACGCGGAAAACCACGGCACTGTGCGGCTGTTTGGTCGAAGCCGCAAAGAAGCACGGCGTGGCGTTCTCGGCACAATCGGTCGGTGGCATGTTTGGCCTTTACTTCCGCTCAAGCTGTCCGCAAAGCTATGCCGAGGTGATGGAATGCGACAAGGAAGCCTTCAACCGCTTTTTCCACGCCATGCTCGACGCCGGTCACTACTTTGCGCCGTCGGCCTTCGAAGCCGGCTTTGTTTCCGCTGCACATAGCGATTCCGACATCGCCGAAACGGTAGCGGTGGCCGAGGCGATTTTCAAGGTTTGGTAGTTCCAGACGAGCCATTCACCACAACGACACAACGGGCACAACGAAATGCCTGACGATTTGTTTTGCTTTTCGTTGTGCTCGTGGTGGTTAAACCGTCTCGCGTTTTACCGCAGCCAGCCCTTTTTCATGAAGAACCAGAACGGAACGGCGACTGAAACAAACATCAGCGCCAAAGAGAACGGGTAGCCGTACTCCCAATTGACCTCGGGGAACCAACCTTTGAAGTTCATGCCGTAAATGCTGGCGATCAGCGTGGGCGGCAGCATGGCGACTGACGCCACTGAAAAGATCTTGATGATCTTGTTCTGGTTGATGTTAATGAAACCAACGGTGGAATCCATCAGGAAGTTGATTTTCCCGAACAGGAACGAGGTGTGCCCATCGAGTGATTCGATATCGCGCAGAATCTGTCTGGCGTCTTCCAGTTGATCGGAGTTGAGGAACTTGCCTCGGGTCAGGAAGGAAACGGCGCGCCGGGTGTCGTGGACGTTGCGCCGAATGCGCCCATTTAGATCTTCCTCGCGAGCGATGTCGGCCAGAATCTTGGCGGCTTCCGTGTCGGTGACCTCAGTGCCCAGCACATGCTTGCTGACATCCTCCAGTGCGGCATAGACATCCTCCAGCGCGTCGGCCGAATATTCGGCATCGGCGGCGTAGAGATCAAGCAGAACGTCCTTGCCGTCGGTTACGTAGCCGGGTTGCGTACGGGCACGCAGACGTTGCAGGCGGAAGACCGGCAGTTCTTCGGTGCGCACGGTGAACAGGATATCCCGGTGCAGAATCAGGGCCACCGCCACGTTGCGCGACCCTTCCTTGGTGTCGAGCAGGAAGTCGGAATGCAGGTGGATTTCACCGTTGTCCTCGACGTAGAAGCGCGCGCTGGCTTCCAGGTCGGTCAAGCTGCTCGGGTTCGGGAGCTGGACATCAAAAAAACGGCCGACCCAGGCACGAATCTCCGGCGTTGGTGCCACCAGGTCGACCCAGATTGGCTTAAGGCATTTCAGGTCGTAGGGGGTGTTGACGCTAATCTGACTCAGTCGGCCGTTGCGTAACTCGAAAGCACTGATGGTTGTTTTTTCGTTACGGTGATGGCTGTCACCGATCAGGTCCTGACGCACTTCGTCCGAGAGGATTTCAAGGATTGATTCGCCACGTTCCTCGCGCACCTCGTACCAGACCAGAAGGCGATCTTCAGGCTCCAGCGCTTCGATGATCTGGGCAATTTCAGCAAGAGGAATACGTTCGAGCAGGGTGCGCAGTCCGGCCAGATGTTGTTTGTGCACCACGTCCTCAACGAGGTCATGGCGCGGCATATCCTGTCGATGAACGAGTTCCTCCACCAATTTGTGTTTGGCGAGCAAGCCTCTCACATTGCCCAGATTGTCCAGGACGGTTTTCTCTTCACTCATCGGGTATCCTCCCCTGTGCTGCGGTGCGTCAAACAGGCGGGGATTCTAGCACGCTGAGCTGAAGTGGCCGAAGCACAAAAACGTTCGTTCCCATTCCTTCTCAGGGCACTTGTGCAGAAGACATGCGCCCTAGAATGAGCGTTGCTTTGTTGGCTAATCCCGGGGCGCTACGGTTACGGTCGTAGAAGCGCGGGCTGGGAACCATGCCGGCCAGTCGTGCTGCCTGCTCAGCCGAAAGCTGAGCGGCAGCGATGCCGTAATAGTGCCGCGAGGCCGCTTCGGCACCGAATACGCCGTTACCCCATTCGATCACGTTGAGGTAAACCTCAAAGATCCGTTGCTTACTCCACACGGTTTCAATCATCAGGGTGATGATGGCTTCCTCCGCCTTGCGCCAGGGGGTTTTCGACGGAGTCAGAAAGAGATTCTTGGCCAGTTGCTGTGAGATTGTCGAGCCGCCAGCGACGATCTTTCCCCGTTTCTTGTTTTTTTCCAGGGCTTTCTGAATGCCCTCCCAGTCGAACCCTTCGTGATGGACAAACAGATCGTCTTCCGAGACGATGAGGGCGCGTTTCAGGTGTGTCGAGATATTTGCATAGTTGACCCACTTCTTTTTCAATTGAGCTTTGGGGTCTTTGGTCTGCAACTCGACAAGCCGGATCTCCATGAAGCGTGTGGTGTCCGGGTTAACCCACGTCCACCAAAGTACCCAGCCAAGCAGCCAGAGTTGGTAAAGCAACAACAGCCCAAACACGCCAAGAACGAGCCGTTTCAACCAGCGCAAACCAAACGGCGCTACAGGCTTACGGCTCATGCCTCGCGCAGCATGGCCATTGCCGGGGCGCAATCAGGACGGACGCCACGCCAGACAAAGAAGGATTCTGCTGCTTGCTCGACCAGCATGCCCAGTCCTTCGGAAATGATCGCTGCGCCCTGATTCCTGGCAAAAATCCGAAAAGGGGTATCGCCAAGACCATACATCATCTTGTAAGCCAGGCTTCCGGGGGCAAAAATTCCGTCAGGTAACGGCGGCATCGTGCCGGTCAGGCTGGCGGAAGTCGCATTGATCACGATGTCAAACGATTGACCGGCCAATTCATCGAAGCCGCAGCCTGAAACTGGCCCCAGATGAGCGAAGTGCTCACCCAGCGCCTTGGCTCTGGGCACCGTGCGGTTGGCGATGGTCAACGATTCGGGATGCACTTCGAGTAGCGGGCCGATGACTCCGCGTGCGGCGCCTCCGGCTCCGAGGAGGAGTATCCGTTTGCCTTCGATCGGGTAACGAAGATTGATCAAGATGTCACGCATCAGTCCGACGCCGTCGGTGTTGTCGCCGATAACCTCATCGCCTTCGAAGATCAGCGTGTTGGACGCGCCCGCCAGTTCGGCACGGGGTGTAAGTCGAGTCACCAATTGAAAGGCTTCCTGCTTGAACGGCACGGTGACATTGGCACCGCGTCCGCCGGAGGAAATAAATTCATCCACGGCATCAGCAAAGCCATCGACGGGTGCCAGCGTTGCCGTGTATTGGATATCCTGGCCAGTCTGGTGGGCAAAGGCAGCGTGGATAACCGGCGACTTGCTATGGCCGATCGGGTTGCCGAAAACGCAGTATTTGTCAGTCATCGTGTCGCTCTGTTCTTGGGTTTAACGTTCAGCGTGACCTGGTCTCAAGCTGATTGCTGTTGGTGAACTCCAGCCGCCTGGAAAACCCGATATGCTCGGCGTCTTCAAGCATTGCCTTTGGCATGTTTCCATACGGTTGACCCATTTCAACTATGCGTTTCGCCGCATCGTCGAGAATTTTATAGCCAGAAGAGCGGCGTATCTCAAAATGTTGAAGTGAACCATCCCCACTAAGTACCACCCAGACAGTAACCATACCATATAGGTTTCCTTTTGCCTTGGCGGGGAAATTCACGGTACCAATACGTTCGACTTTTCTATCCCAGCTATCCAGGTACGCGGCCCCAACATATTCTCTGGCGCGCGCGCCAATCGTTTTAAGACGCGGACGCTTGTTGTATTCATCCGTCGATCTGGAAATCTCGCCTTCAAGACGTGCCATGGCCAGGGCGCTGCTCGCCAAGTCACGGCCGCTTAAGCCCTGAACCGGGTCGGGCTGCGCCGCCTCCTTGTCGGAACTGGGGGCAACCAGCTCCTTGCTGCGCGCCTTTTCCAGCAGGCGCTGCTGCTGCGCTTCGAGCGCCTGAACACGCTTCTGCGCTTGCTCCAGTTCGCTCCCACTTTGCTGTCTGGCCGACGGTGGCAAGGGGGTTTTTGCCCGGCGGTTTTCGTCTGTATTGCCGCCGCCGTCTAGATTGGCCTGTGCCAGCGCCTGGGCATTCGTGGGTTTCCGGGCTGATTTGCTGTTGACCAGAATGATGTCGAGCGCCTTGTCCTGAAACGCGCGCGAAGTGTCAGGAAACTTGAAGTGCAGTGTCAGCAACACAGCGTGGAGTAACAGCGAGACGCCGAGCGCAATCCACAGATTGCGCCCGGCGGCTGGTGTGGCCAGCGGTTGGTCGGGCGACCGGCCCGCGCTGACCCTAGTCAATCGCGTTCGCGACTTCTTCGGTGATTTCTTCGACATCCGCTTCCGCAGGATCAAGTGTTTCAATGTAGCGACAACCAAGGTCGAGCGTCAGGTAATCAACCGATTCGATGGACAGGCGAATGCGCTGGCCAGCCTTCGACTCAGCGGGTGCCGACGGCACCCGCTGGATCAGCGGGAGGTGGTCGATCTTGGCGAGATTTTCGCGCCGAAGCGTGGCGTCAATGACCTGCACGCTTTCCTGACGCAGCCAGCGCAGGCACCAGTAGCGTTCCATGCCGCGCTGGAACTCTGCATAGGCGCTGTAGGTCAGGTCGAAGTCGCGCATGGCGGCGAACAGGGCATCCGATTTGGCCGTGAAGTGCGGCGCGTCGCCATTCAGGCAAGCGATCAGTTGCCACTGGTTGAGCAGGTCGACATAGCGGCGCAAGGGCGAGGACGACCAAGCGTATTGCGCCACGCCCAGACCTTCGTGAGGTTGTGGCGAGGTCGTCATGCGGACCTTGCCGCCGCTCTGTGCGCGGTAGATGGCCGGAACGCCTTTCTCGGCCAGCAGACCGCCCCAGGTACTGTTGGCGACAATCATCAGTTCGGCGACCAGTTTGTCGAGCGGACTGCCGCGCTTGCGTTCGCTGATGTCCACCCGGCAGTGCTCGGCATCGGCCAGATCGCCGACGATGGCAAAATTGTAATCGTTGTTGCCCTGCATCGCAGAAGGCTTGCCACGCCGGCCTTCGCAGGCGTTGGCCAGATGCCAGAGGGTTTTCAGCTCGTCATGAAAAGGGAAGTCGGCCAGCCCCGCTACAATCGTCTGCTCGTTGAACAGCGGTTCGATGTCGTGGTGGCGCAGGTTGGCGACAATCGGCACGATTTCGATAAGCGATTCGTGCGCTGAAATCTCGAATTCGGGGGTCACTGTTAGGTAGAGCGAGACGGCCGGGCAATCGCGGCCGGCGGCCAGGGTGAAGTTCGTGACCGCCGTTTCGGGCAGCATGGTGATCTTGTTGCCTGGCATGTAAACGGTCGATAGCCGTTCGCGAGCCATGGTGTCGAGTGGTGAACCCGGAACAATGCCCAGGCCTGGCGCTGCAATATGGATGCCAACACGCCAGCCAAGGCCAGGAAGCTCCTGCAAGGAGAAAGCGTCGTCGATCTCGGTCGTTGCCGCGTCGTCGATCGAGAACGCTTGCACGTTGGCGCGCGGCAGGCCGGTCGGATACAAAGGCAACTCGGCGGTCGGGAAAGCCGTGCCGCGCGGGAAATATTCAAGTAGAAAGCGCCGGAAATGGTAATCGTGTGCCGAGCGGAAAGCGCCGCATTTTTCCAGTAGGTGTGCCGTGGAGAGGCCGGTTTCGACGCAGGCGGCTTCAAGCGCCTTGGTTTCAAAGCGATTGCGGTCAGATTTATAGAGCAGTTGATCGAGCAGGGGAAGAAACTCGGGCGGCAGCGTAAACGCTTTGAGTTCGCCGACCATGCGCTCAATGGCTAGGGCTTGCTGACGCTTCTTTTCAAGACCGGCCAGAGCCGCTGCGAGAATGTCTGCAGGGGCTCTGCGGAAGCGCCCTTTGCCCTTGCGATGGAAGTAGACGGGTGCTGAATGAAGGGCAAGCAACAACGCAGTCGCTTCGACCGCGGCGGCTTTGTGTCCGAAATAGTCGTCGGCAAAATCACCAAAAGAAAATTCGCCATCGCCCGCGCACTCCCAGAGAAATTCTGCTTCGATACCCTCAGCGAGGGCTTCGGCACTGGTCAGCAACTCCCCTGGCGCTGGAGTCAGATAGCGCAGAAGAACGTTGGCCGATTTGATTTTGGCGCGCTTGCCGGAGGCCGTCTCGACCTGCAACGAGGTGTCGTTGTCGGTCAGGATGGTGGCGGTTTTGAAGGCGCCGTCTTCTTCAAAAATTACATGCATCGGCGGGATTATAACCCGCAATATTCAAGCAGTTGCGGCAACAAATCCGGAAACCGGGTGAAGCTGTGGTCGCCGCCCTCCAGCACATGCTGAGGACAACCCGCGTAACGGGTGACGGCTTGCCGGTGATCGAGCACCTCGTCGCCGGTCTCGACCATCAGCAGGTAGCGCTCGGGCGTCACGCGCGGTACCTCAAGCGTACGCAACTGCTCGATGTGCTCGGCAGTAAACTCGAAGGATTCGCCGGTGTATAGGTTGGTTTGCGTACCGACGAACTCATCAAGTGATAGCGGAGCGACGACGGCGGGATTGATCAGCACCGCTCTCAGGTCGTGCTTCTCGGCCAGCCAGGTGGCGTAATACCCGCCGAGAGAACTGCCGACCAGCGTTAGCGGTCCGTCCTGTTCGCCAATGGTGGCTTCCGCTTGTGCGATGGCTTCCTGCGGGACGTGCGAAAGCGTCGGGCAGAAGAAGCGTTTACCCAGTCCGCGCCCACTCAACACGTCGGCGAGGAATCTCACCTTCCACGACGCCGGCGACGAACAGAAGCCGTGCAGGTAGAGGATTCCAGCGCTCACTAACTGGCCCAGGCGATTAGGTCAAATTTCCACGTGGCCAGAACCACGATCCCAAAGGCGATGCGGTACCACGCGAAGGCGCTGAAATCATGCGTGCTGATGTAGCGCAGCAGACCGCGTACCGCCCAGAAGGCTGAAAAGAAGGCCGCCAGAAACCCCACGACCCACATGCCGATGTCGTCGAACGAGAGCAGTGCGCGCTCTTTGTAGAGCTGGTAAAAGGTCGCCCCGATCAGTGTCGGGATGGCGAGGAAAAATGAGAACTCAGTCGCTGCGCGTCGCGACAGACCGAAAAACAGCCCGCCGATGATCGTCGCCCCGGAGCGGGACGTGCCCGGGATCAACGCTAGCGTCTGCGCCAGCCCAAGCTTGAGAGCATCGAGCACGGAAAGTTCGTCGATCGATTCGACGCGGATGCGATGCTCGCGGCGCTCAGCCCACAAAATGATGATGCCACCGATGATGAAGGTTGCAGCCACCGTCGGCGCATTGAACAGATAAGCCTTGATCACCTTGCCGAACAACAGGCCGAGAATGGCCATTGGCATGAAAGCGACAGCGACGTTGAGCGCAAAACGTTGCGCTGCCCGTGCGCGCGGCAGGCCGAGCACAACCTGGGCAATCTTCGACCGATACTCCCAGCACACGGCCAGAATCGCGCCGGACTGGATGACGATTTCGAACAATTTGCCGCGCTCGTCGTTGAAGTCAAGCAGATCGCCGGCAAGAATCAAGTGACCAGTTGAAGAAACCGGCAGGAATTCGGTCACACCCTCGACCAGACCAAGAACAAGCGCTTTGAGCAAAATCAAAACATCCACGTGAAGCTTTCGGGCAAAAGGCGCATCTTAACAGGCCTGTCTACTCAGGGCGTTGAGTGATGTCTACAAAGCGTGTGGGATAGCGGGCCGTCAGCCACGCCAGAATGACGTATTTCACCGTTTTGCCGACGCCGATAGCGATTAGCACGCCAATTCCCGATGGATTGGCGAGCGAATAGAGGAAAAGCACCGGCGTTTGCGGCATGGGTGACAGGGCGATGACGGCAAGCGCTATGAGACCGTAGCTTTGCAGCCACTGGTTGGCCAATCGCCATTTTTCCATATCAAGCAGATCAGGGTAGCGGGAGATGACCAGTTCTTTGCCAAGGCAGTGAAATACTTCAACCAGCAAGGCGCCTCCAGTGCCGCTGGCAATGCCGCACAACAAGCCGAGCAACAGCCAACGCCGAGGGGAGAGCAGTACGGCAGGGATCAGAACAATCACAAAGGGGAAGGAGAATGTCGCTGTCGACACGAAAGCGATTGCCGCTACCACCAGCGGGTAGTAGCGATGCCCTACGCTGATGACTAGTGCTTTCCGGATCCAGTCAGGAGTGTGCAACTTCTTGTTCATGCCGAGCCTTGCTTCCGTCCGATGCCTTCACGCTTTTTTCTTGCCGAGAGATCAAGGCGCGGGATAGTCTTGTCTTGTGCACCAAAGTGTTCTTTTCTCAAGGAGGTAGTTATTGTAGGCGCTTTGATGTTTTGTGCACAGGCACCGGCCGTGGGCGTAAGTGCTCTTTCGAGCAAGGATACAGCGTCCGGGCTCAAAGAGGCGCTTGCACGAGGCGTCGATGTTGCCGTCGGCCAGCTTGGTAAACCCAACGACTTTACGGGCGATACCCGGGTGAAAATTCCGCTGCCGGAGTCGGCGCGTTCGGCAGAAAAGATGATGCGTGCTCTCGGCATGAAGAAACAGGCCGACGAGTTGATCGAGACGATGAACCGTGCAGCCGAGATGGCTGTTGTCGTGTGACACAAAAGGCGATGGACAGGCTCTTTCTGCTGATAGCCAAGCAGGAGAAAGCGATCCGAAAAGATCCGGTCGGCACCGGATCGAGGCTGTTGAAAACGGTTTTTGGCGCGCTCGGCAAGTAAGTTGGGGCGGGTGATTTTCGTGGGATTGCTTTGCGCCCCGACGTTGGTTTTTTGCCCGATTGAGCCGTCGTCCATTTGGAGAAACTTAAGGCGGCGACTCTCTCATTCCCTGGCTTAAGTCTGAATTTATTGACAAAACTCAATTTAATCAATAGAGTTGTTTCTTCACCGCACTGTAGCGCTATGCGCGACGCATGTGCGGTGTGGAACTTTTCTCTGCCCTGCGACTCTAACGTAAGGTATTCTCAGTAGAAGTATCCGTATCCGCCCTGCGGTAAGTCATACCGCGTCCTTGGGCTTTGCACCCCCCTAAAACCGTTTATCGTCCGGCTCGTTTTGCGGTGCGATGACAACAGTGAAGGAGAGTGAGCATGTCTGCAACGATTACGCTCAAACATACGATGGCACGCAGTACTGATGCCGCCTTGAACCTTATTCAACACAGTCTGATAATTGCCGGTCTTCTGCTCGTTTTTGCTGTCATCAACGTTTTTGCCAACGGTTCACCTTCCATTGGAATCCAGGAATTAGATTCAGATTTGCCCGTTGCCTCCATTTCGGCAGAACCCCCCGATGTGCCTCTGGTGGTTGAGCCCGTGGCGGTCATTTTGTCGCCGCGCATGCAAGGTGCGCTCGACTATGTGACGCGTCGCTATCGGGTGTCCCAAGAGGCCTTGGTGCCGGTTTTCGAAGTGGCCCAACTGATCGGGAAGGAGAGGCGTATTGATCCGCTACTCATCGTGGCTATCATCGGCATCGAATCGAGGTTCAATCCATTCGCCGAAAGCGCCATGGGTGCTCAAGGGTTGATGCAGGTTATCCCGCGTTTCCATATGGACAAGGTTCCGGAGGGCACGGGAGATAAGCCTTTCCTTGACCCGGTAATCAACATCCGGGTCGGCGTTCATGTTCTTGAGGAAGCGATTCGGCGGAGCGGTGGACTGGTTGCCGGTCTTCAACAGTATGCCGGTTCCTCAGACTCCGAGGGCGGCTACGCCAGCAAGGTGTTGGCCGAGAAAGAGCGTCTGGAACAGGCGGCGCGCCGTGGCACGGGTGCTCCACACGCTTGAATCGCTCTCAACTCGCTGGTTTAACCATCTCTGAGCAGGCCATTCGCCGGATGGCCTGTCGTGCTTCGGCCGGGAGTACCAGTTCGGCATGCGCCAGCGGTGTAGTGATGCGCTGGTCAAAGTGCAGAAGCCCGGTTTCATCTTCGCGCAGAAGGCCCGCATCAATAAGTTGTGCAATGAGCGCGGAGAACGTCGTTTTATCTGAGTGTTCGGGCGTGTTGAACGCGTAGAGCAGTTCCAGGCGTTGAGCCAGCAGATGGCAATCGTTTTCCAGCGCACGGCGCGTCCGGTAGCCCGATCCTCCATGTTGCAGTAAGGCCAGCGTGAGGAAGTGGCGTTCGAGGATCGGGCGCAGAGTCTCGCCAAGCAAGCGCAACTCGGCGAACTCCTGGCTGTTCGGTTCAGGTGCGGACAGTTGTCCGGCTTCGTTACGCAGCAACAGGCTGCGTTTGACAAACACCTCGATGATGGTTTCCGTGGCGGCAGGGAGCTCCTCGGGAGACCAGCGCAGAAAAAGTTCGGCACCAATCAGGCTGTAGATTCCGCCAATCGCCCCGGTTACACGCTGAACGCTGAGGTGTCGGTTATGGTTCAGGAGGCAAGCGATCAGCGCCGGCAAGGCAAAAAGATGCAACACATTGTTGCGGAAGTAGGCGAGCAGCGCAGCTTCGCTTTCCGGTACGCGAATCAGATCACCCAGTGGGTGCGTGATGCGCTCGGCGATTCCAAGGCGTTCGACGTAAGCCACAATTTGCCTGGGGTCCAGAGTGCACGGAATCGTTACTGCAGAATAGGGCGCGTCGGCAACAAGCGCCTGGTAATGCGCCAGAAGCCGATCAAGTGCCTGTTCATCTGCAGTATGTTTGGGGGTGGACAGCAGTGTCAGGGCAATTAGGTTGACTGGAGTGATAACGGCGGCTTCATTCAGGCGCGTGGCCAGTTCAGTGGCTGCACTGTAGGTCGCTTCGCGGGTCCAGTCGTTCGCGTCATTTGCAGCTTCTTTCGTCCAGCCTGGACGATGCGTTTCAAGAAATTCGGCCAGTACCAGTGGCTGGCCGAAATTAATATGGACCTTGCCGAAGACCCGTTTAATCCTGCGCACGCTCTTCAGGACGGCCCACAGCGACTCGTTTTGCTTTGGTTTGCCGGCCATTTCCCGAAGGTAGGATCGGCCTTCGACAAGTTTTTCGTAGCCGAGGTATACAGGTACGAAAACAAGTGGCCGGGTGTGTTCGCGGATGAAGCTGCGAACAGTCATTCCCAGAATGCCGGCTTTCGGTGTTAGCGTTCTTCCGTTACGGCTGCGGCCTCCTTCAATGAAGTACTCCAGCGGGAAGCCGCGCGTCAGCATCAGATGCAGGTATTCATGGAAAACGGCCGCATAGAGCGGTTCACCCTTGAAGCTGCGGCGCAGAAAAAAAGCGCCACTGCGGCGCAATAGCGGGCCGACGAGCGGCATATTCAGATTGGCGCCAGCGGCGATGTGCGGCGGGGTGAATCCGTTGCGGTGCAGGAGATAGGACAGCAGCAGGTAGTCGACATGACTGCGGTGTGCCGGAACATAGACGATTCCCTGACCGGGGGCGATGCGTGCCAGAACGTCGATGTTGTGGATCTCGAAGCCGTCATAAAGGCGCGGCCAAAGCCATGACAGGAATAGTTCGAGGGCGCGCACGGCACCATAGGAATAGTCGGAGGCGATCTCCAGTGCGAAATGGCGCGCGCGCAGTTGTGCGGCCTCAAGCGAGGTGCCGTGTGCTTCGGACTCTGCAGCAATCGCGGTACGTACGAGTGGCGTTGCGAGCAAGGTTTCAACTTGCGTATTTCGGTGCGAAAGATCGGGGCCGATGGCCATCTGGCGTTGTCGGCGAAAATGCACGCGCAGCACGCGCGCGAGCTTGCGCAGTGCCTGGCCCTCATCAAGGCCCTCGCGGGAAAGCGAGCGCAGGGAAATCGGAGCATTGAATCGAACCAGCACATTCCGGCCATGCAACAGGATCGTTAGCAGACGGCGCAGCGGTCCCGGTTGCCGCCAGGTTTCCGAAAACAGGGCTTTGAGTATTGACTCCTGTTTATCCGGGCTGCGTCCCCATAGAATTACGACAGGGACAATCTGCACATCAAGCCCTGTGGCCGGCAGGGCTTCGCGCACCAGGGCGGTCATCAGCGCAGAGTGTGCATAACGCTCACGTGCCGTGGCGTTAAGCGAGTGCTTGCGGTTCAGAAAGAAGGCGGAATGCGAAAAATTGCCTGTACCCAGTTTGACGCGAGCTTCGGCGGAAGGGAGGCCAGCACGTTGCGATTCCTCGAAGAGTACCAGCAGGTTCGAGAGGTGGTGATCCTGCAAAACGTAACAGACCGGTTTTGATGGATCAAGGCCGAGTTCCTGAGGATGTTCCGGAAATACTGTAGTACGTAGCCAAAAATACAACACCCGGCGGGCCAACGGAAGAGCCCATCCGGGTACATCAAAAAAACCGGTCATGACTGCTTTCGGTACAGGCTTTCGATCCGATCAGTCATCCTCAAGGCTGACCACTTTGCGCTGCGAGGCCAGCTGCTGCTGCGTAGCGGCAGGCACCGGAGCATAGTGCGAGAAAGTGATGTTGTAGGAGCCTTGTCCTCCGGTCATCGACTTGAGTCGTCCCTGGTAGTCATCCAACTCGGCAAGCGGAACCTTGCCATTGATTGACATGGTGCCGACGCTGCGTGGTTGCGTACCGGTTACCTGCCCGCGCTTGCTGGACAAGTCGCCGGCCAGGTCGCCGACCGCGTGTTCCGGTGAGTCAATCTCGATTTCGACAATCGGTTCCAGGATGATCGGCGATGCGGCGCGAATCGCTTCAATGACGGCCTTTCGGCCGGCAGTGAAGAAGGCGATATCCTTGCTGTCGACCGCGTGCGACTTGCCATCATTGACGATGACCCGGATATCAGAAACCGGGAAGCCGCCAACCACACCGTCTTCCAGCGCCTGACGCACCCCCTTTTCGACGGATGCCATGAATACGCCGGGTATTGCACCTCCCTTGACCTCGTCGACAAACTCGAAGCCCTTCCCCCGCTCAAGGGGCTCGACGCGCAACATGACTTCGCCGAACTGGCCTGCGCCGCCGCTTTGCTTCTTGTGCCGACAGTGGCCTGGAGCCTTGCCGGTGATTGTTTCACGGTAGTCAATCTGCGGCGATTTGGTGTCGAGTTCGATTTTGTACTGCTGTGCCATGCGCGACAGCTTGGCGCGCAGGTGCATCTCACCCAAACCCCGGATGACCGTTTCATTGGTCGTCGGATGACGCTCGACCTTGAAGCAGGGGTCTTCGATCTCAAGCTTATGCAGCACATCGAACAGCCGTTGCTCGTCAGCCTTTTTCTTGGTTTCGACGGCCAGGCCCTGCATCGGTTGCGGGAATTCGAGGGGGATGAGATGAATGTGGTCTTCATCATGCGAGTCATGCAGCACGCAGTCGAACTCGATTTCCTCAACCTTGGCGATGGCCCCAATGTCGCCCGGAACGAGGGCCTCGACTTCAATGTACTCTTTGCCCAGTAGTCGGTAGAGGTGCCCGACCTTGAACGGACGCTTGGCATCGCCGACAAAGAGCTGTGAATCCTTTCTGATCGTGCCCTGATGAACGCGGAACACGCCCAGCTTGCCAATAAAGGGATCGCTGACCACCTTGAAGACGTGGGCAAGCACGTGCTTGCTGGCATCGGGCTCGGCATGGAAAGGGGCGCTATTCGGGTCTCCCGGCTCGCCCTTATAGAACGGTGGTGGATTACCTTCGGCGGGATTCGGAGCCAGTTTGGCCAGGGCATCGAGCAACTGGGGAACACCTGCCCCGGTTTTCGCTGAAACGAAAAGAATCGGAATCAGGTGGCCGGCACGCAGTGCCTTCTCGAACGGGGCGTGCAACTCGTCCGGGCTGGGGTCAGCGCCATCCTCAAGATAGCGAGCGAGAAGATCTTCATCTTCCTCGACAATCTGGTCGATCAGTGCGCGGTGAGCCGTTGCAACCGATTCAAAGTCGCTTTCGCCGTCGTCGTGGCCGAGCAGTTCAACGACATCCTGGCCGTGATGCATCGGTAAATCGAGCAGCATGCACTCGCGGCCGAAACGTTCGCGAATTTCGCCGAGCAGCTTGGGCAGGTCGACGTTATCCGCATCGATTTTATTGATGACGATCATGCGGCAGAGATTGCGGGCCGCCGCGAATTTCATCATGCGCTCGGTCGATAACTCGATGCCGGTTTGCGCGTTGATGACAACCAGCGCGGTGTCAACGGCGGCCAGGGCGCCGATAGCCTGGCCGGCAAAGTCCGGGTAGCCCGGCGTGTCGATCATGTGGATATGGGCATTGAGCCAGTTGAAGCTGGCCATCGCGGAATTGAGCGAATGACCGAGTTCCTTCTCCTGCGCATCAAAATCGCAAACGGTGTTCCCTTTTTCAACCGATCCCCGGCTGGGGATCGCGCCGGCGGCGGCGAGCATTGTTTCTACAAGCGTGGTTTTGCCAGCTGCGCCGTGGCCAACGAGAGCGACGGTGCGAAGATTGGCGGTGGTGTTATGACCCATGTTTTCTCCCAAATTATGTCGAACGCGCTCTTTTTGGGGTGATATCCAGATAATGCCCCGCCTAGAGCAACTGACTACTCAAGATTCAACGGCAACGTTGAACATTCTACCCTTTGTAGGTGGATAGCAAAGTGGGCTGTGAGATTCTTTGTGGAGCATTTTCTCTTAGGCTGATCCTCCTTCAACCTGCGCTAAAAACCTCTGGGGTTTTTAGACGTTAGAAAAGAGAGGAAGGCTAACCTCTGTTGGAAGATACAGAAAAATTAATACACGAGGCGTTGAACTGTTCATTGACCTTATTGTCGCGTCGGCGCATAATTCCGCCTTTGTTTTCAACTACTCACCCTATTCAGGGGTGTTCAGCAGGCCGGATTGCCAGAGGGAGTTACGATGGTCGGAAAGACAAAGAAGCACCTGGAAGTGTTGCGTGAAATGCGCAGCCGCGCGGTACTTGGTGGGGGTCAGAAACGGATTGACCAACAACACGAGCGCGGTAAATTAACCGCTCGGGAGCGTTTGGCCCTGTTGCTTGACGAAGGCTCCTTCCAGGAGTTTGGCGCCCTGGCGACGCACGACTTCAACGCGTTCGGGCTGGACAAACAACGCTTTCCCGGTGACGGCGTGGTCACCGGCTTCGGCAAGATCAGCGGCCGTCGCGTGGCCGTTTTTGCCCAGGACTTCACCGTCATGGGCGGCTCCTTCTCCGAAGTCCAGTCGCAGAAGATCAGCCGGATCCAGGACATGGCGCTCGACGCCGGCATCCCGGTCATCGGCCTGGGCGACTCGGGCGGCGCCCGCATCCAGGAAGGCGTG
>JANNNT010000047.1:0-2505 GCA_031398685.1 Rhodocyclaceae bacterium
TCGTCGATTTCGGGCAGGTTGGGGTTGGCGAAAATGCGCATCAGCAGCTTCCACTTGGCCCCCTGGCGCGGCTCGATTTTGCCGTTCGCCTTGCGCACCCAGCCGCCGTTCCATTTGTCCTGGTTCTCCCATTCCTTGGGGTAACCGATGCCGGGTTTGGTCTCGACGTTGTTGAACCAGGCGTACTCCATGCCGGGCCGGCTGGTCCAAACATTCTTGCAGGTGACCGAGCAGGTGTGGCAACCGATGCACTTGTCGAGGTTGAGCACCATGCCGATTTGCGCGCGGATCTTCATGCTGCCTCCTGCTGGGCCGCCCCGAAGGAGGCAAACGCCCCCTCGGGGGGCAGCGAACGTAAGTGAGCGTGGGGGTTCATGCAACTTCTCCCTGAGCCTGAACCGGCTTGATCAGTTCGTCGGCGACCGGCGTATCCAGCCAGTCGATCTTGTTCATCTTGCGCACCACGACGAACTCATCGCGGTTGGCGCCGATCGTGCCGTAGTAGTTGAAGCCGTAGCTGAACTGCGCATACCCCCCGATCATGTGCGTCGGCTTGAGCACGATGCGCGTGACCGAGTTGTGGATGCCGCCGCGGGCACCGGTGATTTCGGAACCCGGCGTATTCACGATCTTCTCCTGGGCGTGGTACATCATCACCATGCCCGGCTTGACGCGCTGGCTGACCACCGCCCGCGCCGCGATCGCCCCGTTGAGGTTAAACAGCTCGATCCAGTCGTTGTCGACAATGCCGGCGCGTTTGGCGTCGTCCTCGCTGAGCCAGACGCACGGTCCGCCGCGGCTGAGCGTGAGCATCAGCAGGTTGTCGGTGTAGGTCGAATGGATGCCCCACTTCTGGTGCGGGGTGATGAAGTTGAGCGCAATCTCGGTGTTGCCGTTCGGCTTGATGCCCTGGATGCCGGCCGTCGCCTTCAAATCCACCGGCGGACGGTAGCTGCAGAAGCCCTCGCCGAAAGCGATCATCCACGGGTGGTCCATGTAGAAGTGCTGGCGCCCGGTCAGCGTGCGCCACGGGATCATCTCGTGCACATTGGTGTAGCCGGCGTTGTATGAGACGGTCTCGGACTCGATGCCGCTCCAGGTCGGCGAGCTGATGATCTTGCGCGGCTGCGCCTGAATATCGCGGAAGCGGATTTTTTCATCCTCACGGTAGAGCGCCAGGTGCGTGTGATCGAGGCCGGTTTGTTTGCCCAGCGCTTTCCAGGCCTTTACGGCGACGTGGCCATTGGTTTCCGGCGCCAGTTGCAGCACCACTTCGCAGGCATCGATGTCGGTGTCGATGCTGGGCATGCCACAGCTGACCCCCTCGGCGGCGACCAGTCCGTTGAGCTCGCCAAGTTGTCTGACCTCGGTCTGCGTATTCCAGCTGATGCCCTTGCCGCCGTTGCCGACCTTGTTCATCAACGGGCCGAGGGCGGTGAAGCGCTTGAACACATTCGGGTAGTCGCGCTCGACCACCTGCAGGTTCGGCGCGGTCTTGCCCGGAATCAGTTCGCATTCGCCGCGCGCCCAGTCCTTGACTTCGAAGGGCTGCGCCAGTTCCGCCGGGCTGTCGTGCATCAGCGGCGTCAGCACCAGTTCGCGCTCGACGCCGAGGTGGCCGACGCAAACTTCGCTGAATCGCTTGGCAAAGCCCTTGTAGATGTCCCAGTCGCTACGCGATTGCCAGGCCGGATCGACGGCGGTGGACAGCGGATGGATGAACGGGTGCATGTCGCTGGTGTTGAGATCGTTCTTCTCGTACCAGGTGGCGGTCGGCAGCACGATGTCGCTGTACAGACAGGTGGTGCTCATGCGGAAATCGAGCGTGACCAGCAGGTCGAGCTTGCCTTCGGGCGCCTTGTCGTGCCAGACGACTTCGCTGGGTTTCGCTTCTTCCGCGCCCAGGTCCTTGCCCTGCACGCCGTTGCTGGTGCCGAGCAGGTGCTTGAGGAAATATTCGTGACCTTTGCCCGACGAACCGAGCAGGTTGGAGCGCCAGACGAACATGTTGCGCGGCCAGTTGTCCGGGTGATCGGGATCGCTGCAGCTCATTTTCAGCGAGCCGTCCTGCAGGGCCTTCACGGCGTAGTCTTTCGGATCGAGCCCCGCGGCCTGCGCGTCGCGCACCACCTGCAGCGGATTGGTCTGCAATTGCGGCGCCGAAGGCAGCCAGCCCATGCGTTCGGCGCGCACGTTGTAGTCGATCATGCTGCCGCCGTATTTTGCCGGGTCGGCCAGCGGCGAGAGCACTTCCTCCATGCCCAGTTTTTCGTAGCGCCACTGGTCGGTGTGCGCGTAGAAGAAGCTGGTGCTGTTCATCTGCCGCGGTGGACGAATCCAGTCGAGGGCAAAGGCCAGTGCCGTCCAGCCGGTCTGCGGGCGCAGCTTTTCCTGACCCACGTAATGCGCCCAGCCGCCGCCGCTCTGGCCGATGCAGCCGCACATCATCAGCATGTTGATGACGCCGCGGTAGTTCATGTCGCTGTGATACCAGTGGTTCATCGC
>JANNNT010000049.1:0-3467 GCA_031398685.1 Rhodocyclaceae bacterium
CCGCAACTGCCCCGAGTCGCGCGCGCCTGATCAATCTGGGCGAAGGCTTCGAAGGCGTGCACGCGTTGCTCAGCGGCGATACCCGGGCCGTGATCACGCACCCGCAAGGTAACCGTTTCGAAGCGTTCGATAGCCAGTGACACCTCAACCGGCGGCGCGCCGTACTGCAGGGCGTTGTCGATCAGATTGTCGAGCAGGCGTTGCAGATTGCCGTGGGCAATGACGACCTGGCAGGCCGCAGCGGCTTCACTTACGGCCATTTCGACGGGACGGCCGAACTCCCGTTGTCGTGCGACCTCGTCGCTGATCGCGTCGGCAAGCAACAACGGTGCTGCGGGTTGGGCGCTGCTTTCCTCGCTGCGCAGGAAAGCCAGGCACTGGCCGACAATACGCTCCATGTCGTCAGCATCGCGGGCCAGGCCACTGCGTTCCGCGTCGTTGTCCAGCAAGGCCAGACGTACGCGCAGGCGAGCCAGAGGGGCGCGCAAATCGTGTGTCAGACCGCCGAGCATTTCACGGCGCTCGGCATCGACCAGCGCCAGCTGCGCCAGCATGGTGTTGTGCCGCTCGGCCAGACGCCGCACTTCCTTCGGACCTTCCGGGAGTACCGTGCGTGCACTGCCGTCGCCCGTTGCGGTAACTGCTTCGCCAAGGCGCGCCAGCGGACCGACAATGCCGCGCACGAAGAGTCCGGCGATGAGCATCAGCACGGCCAGCGTCACGGCCAGCCATAGCCACAGATCATGCGGCAGACCCTGGGGCTCGAAGCGTGGCGGTGGCAAGACCAGCCACCAGCGCTCGCCGCTGGCCATGAAACCGATCCACAAGCCGCTACGCTGACCGGGGCCGGCGTGGCGCAGACGCACGGGTTCGCCAAGAATCCGGCCGAGATGGTCGGCCAGACGGCTGGCAAAGCCGAACACCGGTTGGTGCTCAGGAACGGAATCCCCGTCGGGAAGAAGCTGAAGCCACTGTTCGCCCACATCCGCCTCCTCGAGACGGCGGCGTGCCGCGCTATCGAGCCCGGGCAGGACGGTCTGCAACAGGCGCACCTGGCCGGCAACATACTGTGTCGTCTGGCGAAAATGCGCGTTTCGCCGGTTGTTGAAGACCATCGAAAAGGTGGCGTATTCGGCAATGGCAACGACCGCAACGACCAGCAGGACGGTACGTGCCGCGAGCGAGTCAGGGATCAGTCTCATTTGTCCGGCCCTGCCTCGGGTTCCGGCTCACCATCGGGTACAAAAACATAACCCACGCCCCATACCGTCTGCAAATAGCGGGGATGCGCGGGATCGGCTTCGATCAGGCGGCGCAGGCGATGCATCTGCACGTCGATGGCGCGGTCGAAGGATTCGCTCCCGTCACCGTGTATCAGCTCAAGCAGGCGCTCGCGCTTCATCGGCAGGTTGGCGTTGCTGACCAGCGCGTTGAGCAGGGCGAACTCGCCGCTGGTCAGGGCCACCGTTTCGCCATCGCGCGAAAGCTGGCGGATCCCTCGATCTAAACACCAGCCGCCAAATCGATACATTCCAGCCTTGGGGTCCGGGGCAGCGGTGGTTGGCGTCCCGCGGCGCAGCACGGCTTCAATGCGGGCCACCAGCTCGCGCGGGTCGAAGGGTTTGCCGACATAGTCGTCGGCACCCATTTCCAGGCCGATGACCCGGTCGACCGGGTCATCACGTGCGGTCAGCATGATGATCGGGCGCGTCTCGCCGCGCCCGCGCAGCCGGCGGCAGGCGGCCAGCCCGTCCTCGCCGGGCATCATCAGGTCGAGCACGATGAGATGCGGCTGGTAACGTTCGAGATAGGCGTCGAGCTGTCGCGTATCGGGCAACAGGAGCGTATCGAAACCGTGGCGACCGAGATAGGTGGCCAGCAATTGCCGCAGTTCGGGATCATCGTCGACGAGAAGGATCTTTTTCATGCGCAAGCCTCGGAACAGTCTGGCGGTCATTCTATTCCCCCTCATTGCCTTTCATCGAACGCGGAAACAATTTGAAACCTTCTGCCCCGGAAACGAAATCCTTTGCAACGAGGCAAGGCCGAAAATGGCGCTGTCGTTAAGGAAACGGCATAAACCAAGATCAATCATCAACCAAAGGACCATTCCACCATGAAAACCACGTTCAATATTCCACGTTACCTCGCCATCGGCGCTCTTGCCCTGACCCTACCCGTGACGGCTCTGGCGTTTGGCCGCGGCGACGGCCATTCCGGACGCGACGGCGGCAACCGCCCGGGGATCGAGATGCACCACGGCCAGGGCATGCCCGACCTGCGCGGAATTGATTTGAGCGCAGCACAGGTCAGCGAGCTGACCGCCCTGCGTGATGCGCAGCGAAAACTCTTTGTCGAGAAAGGACCGGCCATGCACGAACAGCATGAGGCATTGCGCAAACTCGTCATGTCGGATGCCTACACGCCCGCTGTCGCTGCCGAAATAATCGCCAAAATCGGCGCCGCACAGACCGAAATGGCCAAACTCCGCGCCGAGCAGGGCAACAAGCTCTACAAGATCCTCACCCCGGAGCAGCGCACGCGGCTGCAACAAAACGAGTTGATGGGCGGTGGGTCGAGAGGCCACGGACACAAGCGCTGAACGCTAAAGTTCCAAGTCTCCAAAACGGAGCCGTTCGAATCGACGTGTGATTCGGCCGGCTCCATGCCTGCCAAGGAATTATCGTGAAACGTATTGCTCTACCGCTATCTCTCCTCATCGTCGTGCTTTGGGCCGCGTTGCAGCCCGCCGAAATCCTGAGCTTTTCCGCGCCCTTCCTGTCCATGCGCAAAGCACTGACCGTGCTGACCGGTGCGCTTGCCCTCGGCTGGATGGGTTTCTGCATGCTGTTGGCGCTACGCCCGGCCTGGCTGGAGCGAAGCCTTGGGGGCCTGGACAAACTATTCAAGGTCCACAAATGGGCGGGGATCAGCGCGGTCGTGCTGGTCGCTGTGCACTGGTTACTGGTTCTGTCGCCACGTACCCTGGTGGCCTGGGGCTGGGTGGAAAAGATCGTGCGCCCCAACCGATCGCATGGCCCGGGAGGCGAATCGTTGATCGGACTGGCCAAGGAAATGGGCGAGTGGTCGGCCTGGCTCATGATCATTCTGGGCATTGTCGCGCTCCTGCGTTTTGTTCCCTATGGCTGGTTTCGCAAATTGCACAAAGGCTTCCCGATTGCCTTTCTGATCGGCGCGTTTCATGGCGTGATGCTGCTGCCCAAGGATATTGCAGGCACTCCATTCGGGCTGCTGGTCTACGCCATCGCGTTGCTCGGCAGTGTGATCGCGATCCAGTCACTGGCCGGAATGATCGGGCGTAGCCGCCGGCATGCGGGCCGGGTGTCGAGAGTCACCGTGACCGCGACCGGCATGCTTGATCTGGAAGTAACGCCGGGCTCCGCATGGCCCGGACACGAGGCGGGCCAGTTCGCGCTACTGACGCTGGATCGCAAGGAAGGGCCGCA
>JANNNT010000066.1:0-1642 GCA_031398685.1 Rhodocyclaceae bacterium
AAGTTCAAAGCGGTAAATAACCGGGACAAGAACTTCACACCGCACAAACTCGAACAACGGATGAAGCAGATTGACGAAAGCATCGAGCGTTATCTGAATGCGCTGGACACGGCTGACCGGAGGCAACCGCCTGACCTTGAAGCGAGGACAGCGCATTTGCAAGAGAAGCTGAGCAAGCTCAAGAAGCAGATGCAGTACCTTCGGGACATCGAACAGCAATTGAAGCAACAACCGGACAAGCAACTGTCACTGACTGATCCCGACGCCCGTTCGATGGCCATCAGTGGTCGTGGCACCGGGATGGTTGGCTGCAACGTACAAACCTCCGTCGAGACCCAGCATCACTTGATCGTCGCTCATGAAGTTACCAATATTGGGCACGACCGAACGCAACTATCCAACATGGCCTTGCAATCACGCGAAGCGCTGGCGGTTGAAAACATGGAGGCGATTGCCGACCGAGGCTATTTCAAGGGACCGGAAATATTGAAGTGTGTCGAGGCGGGAATCACGCCCTCCGTGCCGAAGACCATGACGAGCAACAACAAAGCCAAGGGCTTGTATGACAAACGTGACTTCGTCTATATCGAGCAGGACAACGAGTACCGTTGCCCGGCCGGAAATCGGTTGATCTATCACCACTCCTCAATAGAGGATGGAATGAAAATCGACTGTTACTACACGTCAATCTGCCAAAACTGCCACCTGAAAGCGCAGTGCACCACCGGCAAGGAACGGCGCGTCCGGCGCTGGGAACATGAAGGTGTCCTGGACGCCGTGCAGGATCGCCTGGACCGGAACCCGGGGAAGATGAAACAACGACGGTGTACCGTCGAACATGTCTTCGGAACGCTCAAGTTCTGGATGGGGTCGGCGCACTTTCTGATGAAAACACTCAAGCATGTGGGTACGGAAATGAGCTTGCACGTTCTTTCCTACAACCTGCGGCGGGTGATCAACATTCTCGGCGTCGAGAAACTCATGAGATCGATCCGGATACTTGCCGTTTAAGGCCAGGTGGCCTTTTTTCGGGTCGATTTGACCATCCTCTCAGGCGCTTAGGGCCTTCAGATTCGATCTTAGAAAACTGTCGGCCTCGATTTGATCAACAACGCGTAAAACACGCGCCCAACCGCGCGATAATAGGAAACTCAATTGCGTTTCCACACAACCTCGGTCGGCAAGAGTCAGCCACCCTCAAAACCTGAGCGGCAGGTATCCAAAGGGAGCCGGTCGTTGGCACTGAAAACCTCTCGGCAGCATGCTCTCTGGCAGCTTGATTCGGCTATCATGCGAACCTTTTGGGTTATGCGTGTATTTAGTCTGGTTCTCCCGTGGGTTTAATACAAACAAAAACAAGGACCTTAACCGTGAAGAAATTGCTGCTGATACTCCTGTTTGCAATCTGCACTATCGGCTACCGTAGCGAATCAATCATGCAGATGATTGGCATGGCAAAGCCGATCCACTCACCCCAGTCCTATTCGATTCAGTCGCTAACTGTTCCTGCGAAATCGACCGGCATGTCTCTAACGCAATATGCAGAACTCGCCAAGACTGATCCAGATGCGTACCGTAAGCTGTTTCAAAGCCATCAACAGGAACAAGAACGCAGCGAGGTCGACAAACTGATGAATTTCTT
>JANNNT010000164.1:0-13142 GCA_031398685.1 Rhodocyclaceae bacterium
CAGCATCAGGCCGCGATAGACGAGGATTGGCAGGGTCAGCGCCCAGGCGCCTTGCAATTCGGCGTCGGCGCGATCGAGGTACCAGTTGAGCTGATTGAAGCTGGAGTTGTTGCCGGCCACCTGCATGTCCGGCTGGCCGAGCAGGCCGCCTTGTACGGCAGAAAAAAGTACGCCGAGCAGGGCGATGGTCAGCGACACCAGGGCCAGTTGACGCAAATTGAACAGCCAGCGTGACCCCGATTTTTCGTCCACTTTCGCGGCCGATTTGCCGCGCCAGGAGACGGCGAAAAACCAGGCAATCACCAAGGCGGCGGCCCACCAGGCGACCTGGGTGAGCCCCAGCGCCAGCAGGACCCATTGCCGCGTCCTGATTGGCAGTCCACTGAACCGTCCGAGGGCGAGCGCGACGACAACCAGGATCAGCAACTTGCCCCAGAACAGGATGGCCGGGCCGATGCCCGGGCCCGAAGCCAGCAGCAACCAGCGGTCGTGCGGTAATTTCAATACTGTCCGGCTGTTGACGTTTGCTTGACCCAGTCCCACGGGCAGCGTCGAGTAGCTCAGCACCATGCCCTGATCGGCACGCCACACGATCTCGATGGTTTGCTTGCCGGGCGTCAAAGGCAATACCAATTGGCGACCGCTGGCGCGAATCGGCCGCAACTGGCCATTGATGCTGACCCGTTGCAGGCTAACCCCTTCCGGCAGCGTCACCGTGTGGTCGACGCCGCGGCTGCTGCGTACCGTTAAATGCAGCTGGTAATCGGTCGCGCGTGTTCCGGGAGTGACAAGGAGACTGGAGTTGTCGATGGTCAGCGTTTGCCCAGCGAGCGCTTGCGGACGTTCGATTTTGAGCGCCAGGGTTTCGCCCGGCCACGGCCTGAAGGCGAGATCGGCGTCTTCGTTGGCGTCCATGGCGACCGGCGGAATGCCGTCGGTACTGACATGCCAAAGCGCCGAGGTGGCAATAACCCAGGTTTCAACCCAGGCGCTGTTTTCCGGGGCGACCAGCGACAGGTCAGGGCGCTGAGCGAGATTCGAACTCCAGCTCAGGCTTTCCGCCTGCGGGCCAAGATTGACGAGCACTTTGCCGTCCTTGACATTGACGCCCGAGGTGGTCACCGCTTCTCCGGGCAGCAGTGGGATTTGCACCAAGGCCGGTACCCCGAGCGGCGAATCACGGCGCACCGTGGTTTCAACCCGCCACACCAGGTCGAGGATCAGGCGCCGCTCAACCCGCAAGAACGGCGGCAACACCGGCGCTTCGGTGCTGTTGCCCGCTTTTACGCGACGTGACAGTTGCAAGGTGTCGGCCGCACCCGATTCGTCGGAAAGCCCAGCGACGTCCCAACCGTCGGCGCTGATATCGACCTTTCGTGGTTTGCGCGGCAGCGGCAACTGCAGGATGTCGCGGGTGGTCAGATCGCCGTTGAGCTCGACGCGGTGGCGTCCGGCGGGCGTGAGCAACCATAAACCGCCTTCGTCGTCACGCTGAACGTAGGCCACTTTGCCGTCCAGTCGTGCTTCATTCGGCAGCCAGTGTTTGGCGCCGCCAGGCAGCGGCAGCGCGGTGTCGATGGCCGCATCGACATCGAGGCCGAGGCGTAAGCTTGAACCACGTAGCTGTACCGAAAGGCGCGAGATCTCGGCGCACTCGGGCAAACAGTCGGCGGCGCGAGTGAGTTTTTCCTTCAGTTCGCTGAGCCGTTCCTGGTCGGGCATTGCGGCTTGGACAGGTGGGCTGTGCAGCATCGAGCCGAACGCGAGCATCGATATCAGCACGATGCCGACATTCTTCGCAAAGCGGCCGGGGTTGCTTCCTCCTGGGCGGCCACCCAGGCGCATTGGAAGCTCGGCGACGCAAGCCAGCAACAGCGCAAGCAGCAACAAGCGCACCAGCACCAGGATCTTGTTGGCCGCAGGCGACAGCAGCCAGAGGTCAAGCGCCTGATCTTGATGTACCGGCCCGTCCCAGGTGAGTCGATAAGTATGCCAGCGCCAATCGGGCAAGCCCGGGCCGGTCTGGACTTTGGCTTCCGGATCGATGATCTGGTAGGCGCGCTGCCGTTGCTTTGGCTCCTCCATCTTCGATTTTGCTACACGCGATATCATCCTGCCGGCGGCATTCGATGCGGAGGGTGCGTTCGCACTGTCCGACTCTTCGTCAGGATTTCCGCCGACATCTTTGTCCATGGCGGGTGCCGGTGCTGCGGCCGGTGCCGCTTCTTGTTGCGCCGGTGCCGGTAGAAACGCCGGGGCGGCGACGTCATAATTCAAGGTCTCACGGTTTTCCAGCACCGGGTACAGGGCGCTACGCAGCTGGTCGGTGGCGAAACCAAGCGTAATCAACACCAGAACCAGCAGACTGGCGCGCTGAAACCATATCATCCCGTTTTTGAAACGCCCCGTTGGCACCACCCTGAGCAAAGCCACCGCCGCCAGTAATATGAGCCATTCATAGCTTGGCGCTCCCGGTTCCTGATACGACAGAACCAGGGCGGCAAGCGCCAGCATGCCCCACTTGTAACCCCACAGTTGTCCGGCCGCCAAAGCGATCACCAGCACCAGGAAGAAATCCAGCAGATCCCATTGCGCTAGCCATGCGCCGTCGGCACGGTCGACGCCTCCGGCGTGCAACAGGCGCCAGCCCGCCGGCAAAGCCAGCTCCACGGATACGCGATCAAAATCGTGCTTCCAGCCCACGGCAGGCAAACGGCGTGGCGCACCGGGCACCAGGCTGTCGGCGCTCATCGCAAATTTGCCGCGTTTGATCTCGATACCGGCCAGGTTGTCGCTGTCACGCGTGATGAGCTGATCCTGCCCCTCGATATCGACTCGACCCAGTACCGCCGGGGCGTTCATGTTCAGGCGGGACGCACGGCTAATGTCGCCTTGCACGCGGTCGCTCATGGTCATGGTGCTTCCGTCGAAACTGAGCCAGAGACGGCGTTCTAGGGCAAGTTTATCGGGCGCCGGTTCGCTGTCGCCGCGACGGATTTCCTTGAAACCGAAATGAGTATCCGGGCGCATCAAGTAACTGGGCAGGCTCCACCACTCTTTGGGCAGCGTGGTCTGCTGCGGATCAACCGCCGGCGGACCTTCAATCGATGCGCTACGGATCAACGGCGCTGCCTGATACACCCACACTTCTTCGTCGGCGAGCAAACCCTGTGCGGGTGGCAGTTCTAGGGCTTTGACCGGGCCCGGATGGCGGGCGATAAAGGTGATGTCCCAAGTGCCGGCTCGGGCCTGCACTTTGAGGCTGCCGTCTTGCGCCAGCGTGGCCGGCAGGGGCGAGCTCAGTTCCTGCGGGATAAGTTCGGACAGCAGCGCTCGGCCGATGTTGATCTCGCGGCTCTTGCCGGAAACTTCAAGCCGGATGCGGGTTTCCACGGTGATCGGAACGCCATCCGAAATCTTTCGATAAACCCGTACTTGCGCCTCTTCCGCACCTTCGGCGTCGACCCTGCTTTGCAACCAGAGTTGATTGTTTTCATCGCGCACGGGCAGCGTTACGGTTTTGGCGTCAAGTTCAAGACGCAACAGTCCGGCGCTTTCCGGCAAAACCAGGGATTCCGGCAATTCGTCCCACAAAAAACGCCCTGAAACACGATGCGATCCCGCCGTCAGCTTGATCGACGGCAAACCTTCCCGGCTGATCACCGCGCTCGCTTTGCCATCAACGCTGACCTCCTGCGGCCAATGTTTTTCGTCGCCCGGCAGCGTGATCCAGGTCTCGCGATAGGCGCTCCAATCTTGCGCAAAACCCGCTCCGTGGCTATTGGCTTTCAGCTCAAGTGCGCCGGACCAGGCACAATGTCGCTTGGCGGCGTCGTTGAACAAATGCGGGCATCCGGCGCTTGGATCGCCATCGAGCACCCACGGCACCCAGGATTTCAGCGGATCTGGAACCGCATTAAGCGGGAAGTCCGCCGCTACGGCACCTCCGAGCAGAGCGACGGTGAATAGGACTTGTGCAATCCATCTTGTTTTCATGGCGTGTACCCAGTGGGGTGAGGCAGGAAATTTCTGCGTTCGAATTCGCTATTCAATGGCAACGCCTGCATGCATCTTGGAATTCTTTTAATGCAGCCAGTATAACGGGCGGCCACGATATCTTTCAACGAACCGAACCGGAGAGTGGTTTATGGGACTATTCCGCGCAGGACACGGCGGACCGGGAGGCTCTGGCAAATCAGGCGCAATCAGCACATCGCCCGGTGAAAAGCGGTTTGTCTGGTGTCGGGTATCGCCACATGAACTTCGACCAGATCGCCGAGTTCAGGAAAGTGGCAGAGACAGTGACGATCTGATCGTTGCTGTAGGAAAGGTTGGCTCAGTGGTAACTGAGTGATCGTGGCTTTTTATTATGTAAACAGCTTAGTGATGCCGGTCTGTGAGCCGCCAAAGACGGGCACCTCCAAGTTGCATATCCATAAAGGTAATGTTTGTGCGGCTCTCAGGCATGGGTGCGGTGAGAACGCCGATTGACGGTCTTCGCAAAGGCACGGAACAGTGTGGTTAACTGGGCTACGTCCCCAATTATTCCAAGAGCTTCGGATTGTGATTGTTCGGAGGCAGCGGCACGCCGCCTCTTCAACCCCAGATCCTTCCATCTGGCTCATTCACAGGTATCAACTTCAGCTTGCTTCTCTTCGGTCGACTCGGAGTCTCGCCGCGAGTTGAAATAGACATCCAGCGCGTACGGCACGGACACGAGTGCAATGATTGCAATGACGGTTAACATGATGTTTCCTTTCATCCCACTAAAAAACTACAAGACTCAATCGCCCAGCGCAAAGCACGCTGTGCCGATTGACGCTTTGACTATAGGGGGACAGGCGGGCAGCGGATTCGCTTCGCGGCGCAATGTTGTGCGTTATTGGCTCAATATCAATAACAACAATTGGCTTAGGGAATAGTCTCGAATATAATCAAAAGGCCATCCACTCTCCCAGACTGACATGCTGATCCGCGAAGTCGTAGGCCGTTCCCATGGTCATAACTGGCACTACCTCAGCCATTGCGGCTGGCCGTGCCCGTTTCAGTGGCACTACCACCCCGAATTTGAACTGACCTTCACACGTTACGGTCACGGCACCCGCTACATCGGCAGCGACGTGCAAGCCTTTGGCGAACTCGACCTGGTCCTGGTGGCTCCGAGCTGTGCCCACACCTGGCATAACGCAGAGGATTCAGCAGTCGGTTGCGCGCGACTGCAGGTTGTGTTTTTCACCCTGGAATGGTTACAGGCGCTGGCGGCTGAAGGCCTGCCGGAGTTGCATGCGGTGAATCAGTGGCTGGCTGGGGTGCGACAGGGCGTCGTATTTTCACCGCGCCTGATCGCACAGATCCTGCCGATCTTCGATCGGCTTGACGCGACGCGAGGACTTGAGCGCTTGACCGCCTTGCTGCAGATATTCGATGCGCTGCTGCGCGATGACGAAGCGCGCCACCTCGGCGCCTTCACGGCCAACCCGGGAAGTGGCGGCAGCGATCGGCGCGTTGAGGCGGCCTTGGGTCACCTCCAGCAGCATTACCGGAGCGCCGTCAGTCTGGAGAACATCGCGGCAGCCGCAGCGACCAGTTCCTCCACGCTCAAGCGCTTGTTTCAGGACCGGCTGGGGATGAGCGTTACCGCCGTGCTGATCCAGTTACGTATCGGCCACGCCTGCCATCTGCTCGTCTCCACGGATTTGCCGATCCACCGCGTGGCTACCGAGAGCGGCTTCAACAACCTGGGGCATTTTTTCCGCCAGTTTGCCGTTCAGCGCGGCAGTACGCCTGCCGAATTCCGGCGGCACAACCAACCGCCTGGCGGGGAAACTGCAGTTAGCGGTGGTCGGCGCTGAAGCGCAGGAAGGCTACACGGGATTTACCTGCTCGGCATAACGACCGTGCAACGAGCTAGCCAAATGGGCTCGTAGTCTGTTCTTGATCGGACCTTTGTTTATCGATGAGGCCGAACGTCCGCCTGAAGTTCCGGTGAATACGTAGTCCCGGCCCCTTGCAGATTTTCAGGTCTTGAAAAAGCAGACTTCGCCGTCGGATTTGACCGGGTGGCGCGGCGTTATCGCTCTGGTCAGAGTCGATGGGTTGCGCCAAGCACTCGCGGCGGCGGGGGTGAGCAAGTAATCTCGACCATCGTATCCCACCTCCGCTACCTCAAGACAGGAAGCCTCTTGACACTCGAAAAGGTGACGAGTCACCAAAAACTCGCTTGAAATGCCAAATTCCAAATTAAGCGCGACGAGTTGAGGGCTCATGGTGATCAAGAGATCAAGACTCCGCTCGGTTAAACCGTCAGTCGCATGTGGTATGTGGCACTGTCTTCTTCGACCAAGGTGAACCCTAAGCGATCATACAAAGCTTTTGCTGGATTGATTTTCACCACTTTAAGGTGAAGTTGTTTGTCCATCTGTCTTGCGTAGGTTGCCTCTTCTTGTAACAACGCAGTACCAATACCGCGGCCTTGAAACTCGGGGAGCAAGAAAAGCAGACGGATAATATTCAGTGATTCCTGCTCTTCAGTAAAAATCCCACCAGCCAGCCGTTCGTCGACAGTAATAACGCGGAACTGTTCGAGTGGAAAATGTTTCGAAAAGCCTGCGCGCTGATATTCCTCATCCCATCCCCATGCCCAATCAACATAGCGCTTGAGAGTCGTTTCATAGGCTTGGAAAAGAAAACCACGATCATCCTCTGTGGCCGGGCGCAGCCGAATCGACTCGATGTGAGGTATCTGAGTAATCTTCATTATCATCGGAATGCTTGTTGCGTTTTGAAGCGGGTGGACTGTACTCGCTACGCAAGAGGGAAAACTGAATCAAGTCCCGGTGTTCGCCCAGCCAGAAGCCCCGCTTGCCGAAGAAGACCTTCACGGACAAAGCCGAGATGGTTGATAAGCTTGATGGACGGTTCATTTTTTGGATGAACCTTTGCCTCGATGCGATTCAACGACATATGTTCGAAGCCCCAGTCGAGGACTGCTGAGAGCGCTTCGCACATGACCCCCTTTCCCCACGCTTCCCGCGCAAGCTCATAGCCGACAGAGCAGCTTCTGCGACTCGGATTCCACTTAAATAATCCGCATGTGCCGATCAGTCGATCCGTCTTGCTATCAACAATTGCCCATCGCGTTCCGGGGTTGCTTGCCTTTCGCCACTCGGCAAACGTTTCCACGAGTTTGAGGGCTTCGTTGATCTCGGTCAGCGGATCTGTGCCGAACCAGCGCATGGCATCAATGTCGCCATAGATGGCCAACAAGGTCGGGGCATCCGCAGCAACAATTTCGCGCAGGCGCAGACGTTCGGTTTTCAGTGGAGGGAAGTCACTCATGGTGTGCCTGACCAAAGCGTCAGGTTTATGAATAGAAGTCTTGTGCCGGTGCGTGGACGAGTTGCCGGGCAGTGCCACCATGCTGTTTTATGAACTGCTTGACCAAATCGAAGCCGATTGAATACCCAGTATGCCGCGGAATACCTGTCTGTGCATTACCGAAGAACCACTTTGCATGACCGTAAGAATCGCTATGCAATTCGGGCTTTGCCTGTTCAAACAGACGAGACATCTCTTCCGGAGATAGCGCCTGCGCATAAAAAGGGATTTCTCCTGCACTAATCTCCGTCTCAAATTGGCAAGCCAACCCTTCGGAGATTAGCGCCTCCAGGAGAGTAGAACCAAAACCGGGACCTCGCCCTGGGCTGACGTAGGCCACAACATCGACATCGTGAATGTCGAGCAACGCCCCGATCTCTTGCATGCTTTCTGCAAAGCACGTCTCTATACGTTCGCGAACCAGGTTGAATTCTCCCCTCGCGTTTAGCAGATGAAGGCTTGTCGGCACGGGTCAAAATTTCCAAGGTTTGATGTGAGTGTAGAGATGGTTCGGATCGCTGTAGAACGCTGATAGTTGCCTATCGGGTATCAGGAATCGCCGCCTTTACCCGATATTGTAAAGCAACGCGCGTAGGTATAGGTCAATTGCATACATCCCGAATACCCATTCCTTTTACCAGCCGCCGTCTTCACCATGCCCCACCGTCTCCGACGGACGTATCCCGAATAGCTTGCGATAGTCCTGCGCGAACTGGCTCAAGTGGTTGAACCCCCAGGCGTAGGCGGCGTCGCCTACCGCGCCGGGGTGGGTGCGCAGCTGACGGCGCACGGCATTGAGGCGCAGGGTGCGCATGAAGGCGAGGGGAGCGAGACCGGTAATGTCCTCGACGCTGTTTTGCAGCGCACGGCGACTGAGGTGGAAGCGCTGGCAGAGATCGGGAATGGACACCAGCGTGTCCGGGTGCTGGAGAATGAATTCCCGCACCTGCTCGACCGTCCGCTGGCGCTGAAGCCGGGTGCTGGCACCCCGTAGCGGCTGGGGGGTGGCTGAGGTCAGCATCCGGGTCAGGGTGATGAAAATACGTTCCTGCAGCAGCGCGCTGGTCTCGCCGCGGCGATTGCCCGCATCGGCCAGGATGTAGCCGATATCCCGGCAGATACTGGCCTTCATGGCCAGAGGAAGACGGACGACATCCTGTTGTCCAAGAAGGCTGTCCAACGAGAAGTGTTCGACGGTTTCCAGGTAGTGGCCAAAGGTTTCCCGGTCGACCACGATGCCATAGAGATTGAAATCGGGGGCCGTGTGCAATTCGAAGTCGGCGCCGCTTTGCCGTATGCAGATGGCTTCGGCGGCGAGGATCTTACCGCCCAGGCTCATCAGGTCCGAACGGGGCGACGGGATGCCGAACCAGATCGAATCCGCCCAGGCCGCACAGGACTGGCGCAGCGTCCGGTTAGCCGTTTCGACGAAGACCTGGGTTTTGGGCAGCCACAGTTCAGTCACCAAGCCGGCAAAGGCTCCGGGCGAAAGTTGGTCGTAGGTCTGGTTCCAGCGGCTCAGGTTGAGGGCGTGTTCATCCGCGTCGCGGGCGCGGTGCGTGCGCAGCTGGGGGGTGGCGGGTTGGATCGAGGAAACGGACGGCCTGCGGTCGTGCATGGTGACTCCACAATATGACGGTACTCGTGCAATTTGCGTACCAACGGGCGATCAGCAGGGCATACGGTAGCGAGAAAGGGAGCGAAGCGAGCTGTTTGCTGGCTCCGACACCGCAGGCGGGCAGGGCGCGTTTCTTCGCGCAATGCGATTTACACCCCGGTTTACGACTCGAAAGAGTGCATCGGCGCCACCTCGTTCCCCGCTTTGGTGCAAGGCTAAGGCAATGTTTTTCTTGAGTATTTATCGTGCCGATTTTTGATAGCGGCGTGCCAAAACTTGATAACGCTTCGTTCGGCGGTTTGCTCATCATGAGCCTAACGTTCCTCCGCTCGCATTCCGGCAGCGGCGGGGCGCCAACTTTCAGGAGAACGCAATGAGCGAAACGACAAGCAGCCGGCACGTGGGCAAGGTCACTCACCACAAGCTTTCCGCCAGCCTCGGCACCTGGCAACTTTGGGGCATCGCCGTGGGGCTGGTGATCTCCGGCGAATACTTTGGCTGGAGCTTCGGGTGGGCCAGCGCCGGCACCCTGGGTTTTCTGATCACGACCATCGCCATTGCCGTCATGTATGGCGCCTTCATTTTCAGCTTTACCGAGCTGACGACCAGCATTCCCCACGCCGGCGGTCCCTTTGCCTACAGCTACCACGCGTTCGGGCCGACCGGCGGCTATCTGGCGGGGATGGCGACGCTGGTCGAGTTCGTCTTCGCGCCACCGGCCATCGCATTGGCCATCGGCGCCTATCTCAACGTCCAGTTCCCGGCCCTTGATCCCAAGGTTGCCGCGGTGGGCGCCTATCTCGTGTTCATGACGCTGAACATCATCGGCATCCAGATCGCGGCGACCTTCGAACTGTTCGTCACCATCCTGGCGATTTTCGAGCTGCTGGTCTTCATGGGTGTGGTTGCACCGGGCTTTTCCATCGCCAACTTCGTCACAGGCGGCTGGGCGGGCGAGGATAGTTTCTCCATCGCCTCGATTTCGGGCATTTTCGCGGCGATTCCCTTCTCCATCTGGTTCTTCCTCGCCATCGAAGGCGTCGCCATGGCCGCCGAAGAAGCCAAGGACCCGAAACGCTCGATCCCCATCGCCTATACCACGGGCATCATGACCCTGGTGGTTCTGGCCCTCGGCGTCATGGTCATGGCCGGCGGTGCCGGCGACTGGACGAAACTGGCCAACATCAACGATCCGCTGCCGCAGGCGATGAAGATGATCGTCGGCGAGTCGAGCGGCTGGCTGCACATGCTGGTCTGGTTGGGGCTCTTCGGCCTGGTCGCGTCCTTCCACGGCATTATTCTCGGCTACTCGCGGCAGATCTTTGCCCAGGCCCGGGCCGGTTACCTGCCGCCCTGGTTCGCCAAGGTTCATCCGCGCTTCAAGACGCCGTACCGCGCCATCATCGCCGGCGGCGTGATCGGCATCGCCGCGATCTTCAGCGACGACCTGATCAAGTTCGGCGGCCAGAGCCTGACGGCCAATATCGTGACCATGTCGGTGTTCGGCGCCCTGCTGATGTATATCCTGAGCATGGCGGCCCTGTTCAAGCTGCGCCGCAGCGAACCCCGGATGGCCCGGCCGTACAAGGCGCCGTTCTATCCGCTCCTTCCGGCCATTGCGCTGGTCGGCGCCTTGATCTGCCTGGTCACCGTGATATGGTTCAATCTGTCTCTGGCGGGCGTTTTTGCCGCGCTCATGGTCGCCGGTTATGGGTATTTCTACCTGACCCGGCGGCGTCGTGAAATGGCGCCATTTGACGCTCTGCTGGCAACGGAAACCGCTTGAACGGGGAGCGCGCATGAGTTTTGCCCAACGCATCGGCCAGGTACGGCACCTGTTTCCCGACCTGAAAACCCTGCTGGCCAAGGCCAGCCCCCTGCGCTCGGGGGACTTGCTGGCCGGGGTGGCGGCGGTCAGCGAGGAGGAAAGGGTGGCCGCCCGCATGGCGTTGGCCGATGTTCCCTTGGCGCGCTTCCTGGAAGACACAGTGGTGCCCTACGCGACCGACGAGGTGACCCGCCTGATCCTTGATCGCCATGACCGACACGCTTTTGCCGAGATCGCCAGCCTCACGGTGGGCGATTTCCGTAACTGGTTGCTGGCCGATGGCAGCGATGCCGCGACCCTGACCCGGGTGGCGCTGGGCATCACCCCGGAAATGGCGGCGGCGGTAAGCAAGCTGATGCGCAATCAGGATCTGGTCCTGGTCGCCGGCAAGTGCCGCGTCGTGACCCGCTTCCGCAACACGCTCGGCCTGCCGGGGCGGCTGGCGGTGCGTCTGCAACCCAATCACCCGACCGATGATCCCAAGGGCATTGCCGCCGCCATGCTCGATGGGCTGCTCTACGGCTGCGGCGACGCGGTGATCGGCATCAACCCGGCGAGCGACAGTCTGCCGGCCATCGTCTCGCTGTTGAAACTGATCGACGACCTGCGGCTACGTTACGACGTGCCGACGCAAAGCTGCGTCCTGACCCACGTCACCAACACCCTGCGCGCGATCGAGCAGGGCGCGCCGGTCGATCTGGTGTTCCAGTCCATCGCCGGAACCGAAGCCGCCAACCGCAGTTTCGGCATCGACCTGGCGCTGCTGCGCGAGGCCTGCGGCGCGGCGCGTACCCTGGGGCGGGGCAGCGTCGGCAACAACGTCATGTATTTCGAAACCGGTCAGGGCAGCGCCCTGTCCGCCAATGCTCACCATGGGGTTGACCAGCAAACGCTGGAAGCCCGTGCCTATGGGGTGGCCCGCGAGTTCAAGCCCTTGCTGGTGAATACGGTGGTCGGCTTTATCGGCCCCGAGTACCTCTACGACGGCAAGCAGATCATCCGCGCCGGCCTTGAGGATCATTTCTGCGGCAAGCTCCTCGGCTTGCCGATGGGCTGCGACATCTGCTACACCAACCACGCCGAAGCCGACCAGGACGACATGGATACCCTGCTCACCCTGCTCGGCGTGGCCGGGATCAATTTCATTATCGGCGTCCCTGGGGCCGACGACATCATGCTCAATTACCAGAGCACGTCTTTTCACGATGCGCTCTACCTGCGCCGGGTGTTGAGCAAGCGGCGGGCGCCGGAGTTCGAGGACTGGCTGGAGCGCATGGGCATCGCCGACCATCAGGGCCGGCTACTGCCGCAGACGGAGGGCCGGCAGCCGCTGCTGCAGATGGCCGCCGGTTTCTGATGGGGATCGACACGTTTTCCGAGGAGGCGCGAAATGGGACAGCTGATCGTTCCCGATAACTGGCACCCGCTTCGACGCTTCACGCCTGCGCGCATTGCGCTGGGGCGGAGCGGCGTCAGCCTGCCCACCCGGGAAGTCCTGAGTTTTTCTCTGGCGCATGCGCAAGCCAGGGACGCGGTGCACCTGCCTCTGGATGTCGCGGCGCTGGCGAACGAACTCGCCGCGCTGGGCTTTGCGCCGCGGATGGCACACAGCGCGGCACCCGACCGGGCCGCCTACCTGCGTCGCCCCGACTGGGGCCGTTGCCTGGATGAAGCGAGCCAACAGGCATTGAGCCTGAATGCTCCCGTTCCGGGTGGGAAGTTGGCCATTGTCGTGGCCGACGGCCTGTCTTCGCTGGCCGTAGCCCGCCACACCGGGCCACTGCTTGAAGCACTGAACCACCATATTCCCGATCTGGCGAGCATGCCTCTGGTGATCGCCTCTCAGGCGCGGGTCGCCCTCGGCGACGAAATCGGTGCCCTGCTCGGCGTCGATCAGGTGGTGGTGCTGATCGGCGAGCGACCCGGGCTTTCCTCGCCGGACAGCCTCGGGATTTATCTTACCTACGGCCCTCGTCCTGGACGCAGCGACGCCGAGCGCAACTGCCTGTCCAACGTCCGCCCCGAAGGGCTGGATTACGCCAGCGCCGCCCGAAAGTTGGTCTACCTGATCGACGGCGCCCGCCGTCTCGGTGCCACCGGGATCGCCCTGAAAGACAATAGCGACGAGGAACAGGTGCAGGCAGTTTCGGCCGGCGAGCCAATAAACAAGGCTATCCCCAAGTAGTATTTCACCCAGGCCAATGTTTACGCTGGTCTCGAGACTCGACAACGTGGCGACTGGAACCAAAGAAGAACAAACGGTATCTCAATGCTGCGTTCTGCTCCTGATCGCAAATTCGTTCAACGGCACATGAGGGG
>JANNNT010000530.1:0-2120 GCA_031398685.1 Rhodocyclaceae bacterium
TCCTTGCCTTGCGAGTCACCGTAGCCCAGGCGGGTGACGCCGCACACCGTCAGCTTGATCCACATGCCGCCGAAGGGGTCCATGACGGGCAGGCCATCGGCTGTCATCGCCAGCGGCTCCCAGGCCCACGCAGGGTCAGCATCGAGCAGTCGGTCGGTCAAGGCCGCATGGCCAACGTAGTCGAGATGCACCACGTCCGGGTGATGCCAAGTGCCGCAGACTTTGCAGCGGGTGCCGGCCTTGAAGTCGGCGCGCACGGCATCGGTCTGAGCCTTTGTCGGCTTCGGCAGCTTGCTGATCTGGTGCGGCGGGAACGGCTGGCGCAGTAGCGCAAGACCTGTCGGTGTTGGGTCGCTCATGGTGTTCTCCTAGAACGGGATAGGCTTGCGATTGGCAAGCCACACGCGAAACCGCATGAGCAGCACGCGCCAGTGGAAACGGTTCATGGTGTCTCTCCTTGGGGGTGTTGGGCCGTGTAGCGTTCAGTTGAATCCGTCGATGAATCGGCGCGCTTCCGAAGGTTCGCGCAGGCCGCCATTAATCATCAGCATCAAGCCGATTTCTGAGCCCTTGTGCCCAGTCGTCTCCGGGTGCTTTTCCAGGTCGCTGAACATCGAAGTCAGCGCATTCATCGCGTCGCCGCGGTCGCAGTACTCGCGGGCGCGCTGCTTGCACCACGCCAGGTGCTCGGCTCGGGTTTTCATGTTCTGTCTTCCTTTCGCGGTTGAGGTGTTGGTTCAGTCCTGCGTATTCGCCAGCCGCACGCGCCAGTGCTCCACGCACGCCTCATGCAACCGAATCTGCGCGGCGATGTGCACTGGCTGATGCTTGAGCGCGTGGATGTCGTCCTCGGCGGAGGCGATGCGGATTTGGTAATACCAGCGCAGCAGGATGCGCCAGGGTGCCCAGGTCGGGCGGGTAGGAATGCTCGTCACGGCTTGGCCTTTGGTGCGAGGTAGAGTTTGTGTGTGCCAGTGGGCAGCGTCTCAAAGACGGCCAGTTTTGTGAGTTCGTAAAACTGGCGTGGAGGCCGTTCGTAGCGTGGCTCTTCCCAGCATTTCACTTCGGCCACCGGCTCGCCCATATCCAGCGCTTCGCGCAGGGCGTTTTTGAGTCCGAGCCAGTTGGCCTCATTCGCTCTTCGATGCGCGCATTCGCGGGCCAGCGCCAACAGATGCGCGACAGTTGCGTCGGTGCTCATGTGCGGCTACTTGCCAGCTCGGCCTCGACGGCGCGGGCGAATATCTGCACTGTTGACAAATCGCAGGTAACGGCAAATTCGCTCTTGGCCTCGACCCACAACTCTGAAATTCGCTCGTTAGTGAGCGTCTGACGCGCATTGCGCAGCCGCACAATCTCCGCGTCCTTTGCATCGAGCGTGCGCAGCAGAACGACCGCAGCATCCAGATCGGCCGGCACAAATGGCGGCGTGTCCAGAGCATCGGCGAGTCGCGTGGCTTCGGTCATGTTCTGCTCCGTTTAGGCCAAGATGCTGGACGGTCGGTCCATTCGATGTCCGAGTAAGCCAAGGTGGTTGCTATGTACGCCACCTCTTCCAGCGAATCTCCGCGCCTAGCGACACCAGACCAGCCACTCGCACTTCGCCAGCGCAGCGCCGTCGGGTCTCTGTGCACAGACGCCGGCCACCAACCTTGTGACGGCGGAGGGCCTGAGTGCCAAACGCGCTTGCTCATGTTGCTCATGTGCGGCTCCTAAGCAGCTCGTGGTAAGCATCCCACCCGACTTGCTGGCGCTTCTCTGCATCGATCAGCGCCGCCTCAAGCCGCGCGATTTCATTCGCCGAAATCTCTCCGGATGCCTTTGCGATTCGGCGTACTGCGTGATCGATGCCGTGATAGGTCGTGTGGTAGATGCTGCCACCCTTGCCGCCACGACTGCCCTCGCTTGTCCAGCCGTCGATAACTTGGTTCATCACCTCATCGATGATTTCAGTTTGGCAGGCCAGGGCGTCTATCAGCGCCGCGCGTTCTGCGCCCGTAAATTCTTCGAGAACGCTCCACAGATTGACGGACAGTTTTCCGCCTATCAGCTCAATATGAAGGCTCATGTGCAGCTCCTTGCCAGTTCGGCCTCGACGGCGCGGGCGAATATCTGCACTG
>JANNNT010000193.1:0-3437 GCA_031398685.1 Rhodocyclaceae bacterium
GTCGCCGTTTGTTGCGGCGTAGTCGATGACAATGCGTGCGTCGGCGGCGATGGCTCCGGTCTCGTCAACAATCAGTGGATTAAGATCGAGTTCCTGCAACCAGGGCAGCTCACAGATCATCTCGGAGATGTTCAGGAGCACATCTTCCAGCGCTTCCATGTTGATTGGCGACATGTTGCGGAATTCACCAAGCAGTTTGGCGGCGCGTGTCGAGCGGATCAGGTCCTGTGCCAGGAAACGGTTGAGCGGTGGCAGAGCGACCGCGTGGTCGCTGAAAATTTCGACTTCGGTGCCACCGGAGCCAAAGGTGATGATCGGGCCGAAGGTCGGATCGCGAACGACGCCAATCATCAACTCGCGTCCATTGGGACGCGCTAGATAGGGTTCAATTGAGACGCCGTTGATCCGTGCGGTCGGATGTTTTTTCTGGACCGTTTCGAGAATGTCGTGATAGGCATTGCGTACCGCCGGAGCGTTGGTGATATTGAGCCGCACCCCGCCTGCGTCGCTTTTGCGCACAATGTCCGGTGAATCCACCTTCATGGCGACCGGGAAGCCGATCTGTTCGGCCAGCAACAGGGATTCGGTCGGGGTTCGCGCCACCATGGTTTGCGCCACCGGTATGCGGAAGGCGCGCAAGACGGCTTTCGATTCCATCTCGGAAAGCACTTTGCGGTGTTCCTGCAATACTGCATCGATCAGCATCTTGGCCCCTTCAGTTTCCTGAGGGGTGACCTGCGACGTGGCCACCGGAGTTTGCAGCAGCAGTTTCTGGTTGCGGTAGTAGGTTGAAATGTGATAGTAAAGCTCGACCGCGGTCTCAGGCATGCGGAAGGCCGGAATGCCAGCATTTTCCAGCGCTGTTCGCCCTTCGACGACCTGTTCTTCACCCATCCAGCAGGCCAGAATCGGCATCGAAGTCAGTTTTCTGACTTAGATTACCGCCTGTGCAACATCCAGGGGCTTAGTCATGGCCTGTGGTGAGAGCATCACCAATATGCCATCGATTCCTTCGTCTTGCGCAACGGCCATGATCGCGTCGCGATAACGTGCCGGAGTCGCGTCGCCGACGATATCGACCGGATTGCTGCGCGACCAGCTGGGCGGCATCGTCGCGTTGAGTGCCTTTATCGTGTCCGCCGAAAGCTCGGCCAGGATGATCTCCATGTCGCCGGCTCGATCCGCGGCCATGGCACCCGGCCCACCGCCGTTGGTGATGATGGCCAGCCGTTTGCCCTGTGGGCGGAACTTGGATGCCAAGGCTTTTGCGGCATAAAACAACTGGCCGACATTCTTTACACGCACGACGCCGGCACGCCGGACGGCGGCATCAAACACCGTGTCGGAGCCGGCGATCATGCCCGAGTGCACCTTCACGGCGGCCGATCCGGCGGCGTGACGCCCGGCCTTGAGCAGAATGATCGGTTTGATGCGTGCGGCCGAGCGCAGGGCGCTCATGAAACGGCGCGCGTTTCGTATGCCTTCGATATAGAGCAGGATGTAATGCGTGCGGTTGTCGTAAACGAGGTAATCGAGGATTTCCCCAAAGTCGACATCGGCGGTGCTGCCGAGGGAAATGACGCTTGAGAATCCGACGCGATTGGTCGCAGCCCAGTCCAGCACGGCAGAACACATTGCGCCAGACTGGGAAACCAGCGCCAGATTGCCCGTGACGGCGTGAACGCGGGCGAAGGTCGCGTTAAGGCCAAGTTCAGGACGAATGATTCCCATGCAGTTGGGGCCGAGAACCCGGACGCCGTAGCTGCGTGCGATCTCCAGTGTTTTTCGCTCAAGCGCCGAGCCCGAATGACCGGCTTCAGAAAAGCCTGCGGTGATGATGATGACGTTTTTGATGCCGCTTCGGCCGCATTGCTCGACGATTTCCGGAACCGTTTTTGGCTGGGTGGCGATGATGGCCAGTTCGACGCGAGCGCCGATTTCTTCAATCGACTTGTAGGCTTGGGAGCCCTGAATGGTGTCGTGCTTCGGGTTGATCGGATAGAGGCGACCTTTGTAGCCCGACTCAAGAATGTTTTTGAACAGGATGCTGCCGACCGAATCATCCCGTTCAGAGGCTCCGATGACGGCAACCGATTTGGGTTCAAATAGAGTGGTGAGGTAGTGTCGTTCGAGCATCGGTATTCACCTTGCGGGGGAAGTGTGGGCGATTCGTTGTTGTGTTGCTGTACGCTAGCACAAAATACCCGATACGTTGCAGGGGCTATCTACGAGTGTCATCTGCTTCTAGCCTTCCCGACGCGCCATTTCTTGTGCGTTGCAATATCGACGTTGAGTAGGGTCGGTGCAGATTTTTCAGCTGGAAATTGAGCTGTCGATCTGGATGTCGGAACAGAGCGTGCGATACATCGGGCATTTGTTGGCGATTTCGAGCAGGCGGTTCCGTTGTTCAATGCTCAGGTCGCCGTCCAGCGTGATGATGCGCTTGATGCGATCAACACGGCCGAGTCCTTCGCTATCGATTTTTTCATGGGTCAACTCAACATTGATGCGGGTGAGCGCCAGACCTTTGCGCTCGGCATACATGCGAAGCGTTATTGAGGTGCACGATCCTAGCGCGGCGAGCAGGAAATCGTATGCGCCCAGGCCGGCATCAGCGCCACCGGCGGCGACGTGTTCGTCGGCGATCAATGTGTGTCGGCCAACACGAACCGTCTGCTGGTAACGGCCTTGACCGTTTTCACTGACAACAAGGGGGAGTGGCAAGTCGCTGTTTTGCATGGCGTCCTATTCGTGGAGTCCGTTGCTGGCAACCTGACGAGCCAAGGCGGCGATACTTTCCGGAGTCAGGTTGGTGGTGGAAAAGGTTTGCGGGGTGGCGAGTCCGGTGAAGTTGTGATTCTGAGAGCGGCGATAGAGCGCGTCGTAATGCTGTTCGAGAAGTTCACAGACCAGCGTTCGCCACTCGCCGTTTCTTGCATAGCCCTGCCAGCGTTCGATCGTCTCGCGGCTTTGCAGATTGCTCAGTACGGCAAGGCGTGAGTTGAGCCAATCGGGGGCGCTCAGGAAGTAGTCGTAGTCACGCAGCAGAAAATCAACGCGCGCCGCGAAAGTCGTTTCAATGGTGATGCAGGCACCCGCACGCAAGGAATCAAGCAACTCGGTTGGCAGGTGGATGGTGCCGATCTTGCGGCTTTCAGCCTCGGCATAAACCGGGCGTTCCGGGTCAAAACCGCGTAGTGCGACGAGCAGACGGGTCTCGAACATTTTTTGCGAAGGCTGCACGGAATCCGGCAATACGCCGAGGACGGAACCCTTGTGACTGGCGAGTTCCTCGAGGTCGAGTACCTGTTCTCCCTGGGCTGCCAGTGCCTGCAGGAGGCGACTTTTACCGCTGCCGGTCGCGCCGCAGATGACCTTGAAGGTCATCCGGCGGGGTAATTCGACCAGAGTGTCGACGACCAGTTTGCGATAGTATT
>JANNNT010000194.1:0-2919 GCA_031398685.1 Rhodocyclaceae bacterium
ATGGCCCACCACCAGGGCATGAGCCTGCTCGCGCTGGACTACCTGCTGCTGGATCGTCCGATGCAGCGGCGCTTTGAGTCGGATCGGCTGTTCCAGGCCGTCATGCCGCTGCTCCAGGAACGCATTCCCAAGGCCGCCGCCTTGTTTACACAAACGGCGATACTGTCCGAGATTCAATCGACTTTCGTTGCAACCGAAATGCCGATCCGGGTGTTCAACAGAGCTGACACCCCCATACCGGAAGTGCAGTTGCTGTCGAACGGCCGTTACCACGTGATGGTGACCAACGCGGGCGGTGGCTACAGCCGCTGGAAGGATCTCGCCGTCACCCGTTGGCGCGAAGATGGAACATGCGACAACTGGGGCTCGTTCTGCTATATCCGCGAGTTGACCACGAATGCTGCAAACACGACGAGTAGGGCATTCTGGTCCTCGGCCTATCAGCCCACACTCAAGCGCCCTGAAAGCTACGAAGCGATTTTCTCCGAGGGACGCGCCGAATTTCGCCGTCGCGATTCCGTTGGCAATGGCTCTGAATCGGGCTATTTCGAGACGCATACCGAGATCGTCGTTTCGCCGGAAGATGATATCGAGTTGCGCCGGGTGCGCATCACCAATCGATCGCGGCAACGCCGGGAGATCGAGGTTACGAGTTACGCCGAAGTGGTGATTGCGCCGCCGATCGCGGACGCGATTCATCCGGCCTTCAGCAACCTCTTCGTGCAGACCGAAATTCTGCGTGATCGGCGTGCCATCCTATGCACGCGCCGACCCCGTTCACTGAGCGAGCAGGCGCCATGGATGCTTCACCTGATGGCCGTCCATGGTGCGGTTATCGGCGAGGTGTATTACGAGACCGATCGCGCGCGCTTCATTGGCCGTGGCAGAACCGCTGCCGATCCTTTGGCGATGAGCGCGATGGGTGATTCCGAGGTGCTCTCGGGCACCGAGGGCTCGGTGCTGGATCCGATTGTCGCCATTCGCTATTCGCTCACGCTCGATGCAGACCAGTCGGTCACCGTCGACATGGTGACGGGCATTGCCGAGACTCGTGATCTGGCGTTGTCACTGGTTGATAAGTACCAGGATATGCGTCTTGCGGATCGCGTTCTCGACCTGGCATGGACGCACAGTCAGATCGTTCTGCGCCAACTCAACGCCAACGAGGTTGATGCGCAGCTGCATGCGCGCCTGGCCAGTTCCGTCATCTACGCCAACGCCGGCTTGCGTGCCGATGCCGCGGTGCTGATCAAGAATCGCCGTGGACAGTCTGGACTTTGGGGCTACGCCATCTCCGGCGATCTGCCCATCGTGCTGCTGCAGATCGGCGACGCGGCCAATATCAGTTTCGTGCGCCAACTCGTACAGGCCCATGCCTACTGGCGTCTGAAGGGGCTGGCGGTTGATCTGGTGATCTGGAACGAGGATCACGCCGGTTACCGGCAGCAATTGCAGGATCAAATCATGGGGCTGATCACCTCGGGCATTGAAGCGAGTGTGATCGATCGGCCGGGTGGCATCTTCGTGCGTTCGGCGGAGCAAATATCCAGCGAAGATCGCATCCTGTTCCAGTCGGTGGCGCGTGCGGTCATCACCGACAACCGGGGAACGCTGGAAGAACAGCTTGAAGACCGTCGCCTGGCCGAACCGCTCCCGCCACGAATCATGCCGAGCCGTGCGCTGCGTTCCGAAGGCGCTTATGCTGCCACTGCGGCCATCACTTCACGGGGCGACAATCTGATCCTGTTCAATGGGCTGGGTGGATTCACTGCTGACGGGAGCGAATACGTCATTGCGCTCGCCCCGGGTCAGGTGACGCCGGCACCGTGGGTGAATGTCCTGGCGAATCCATCGTTTGGCACGGTGATCTCGGAAAACGGCGTCGCCTACACTTGGAGCGAGAACGCCCACGAATTCCGCCTTACCCCCTGGAACAACGACCCGGTCTGCGACGCCGGCGGAGAAGCGTTCTACCTGCGCGACGAAGAGACCGGTTACTTCTGGTCGCCGACGCCTTTGCCCACGCGTGCGACGACGTCTTACGTCGTTCGGCATGGATTCGGCTACAGCGTCTTCGAAACCCGCTCGGGCGGAATTCACTCGGAACTCTGGGTTTTCGTGGATCTGGACGCTGCGGTCAAGTTTTCGGTGCTGAAAGTGCGTAACGAATCGGGGCGGACGCGCAAGCTTTCAGCAACAGGTTACGTCGAATGGGTGTTGGGGGATCTGCGCACAAAATCGGCCATGCATATCAACACTGAAATTGATACCAAGAGCGGTGCGCTTTACGCACGGAATCAGTACAGCACGGAGTTTTCCGATCGGCAGGCTTTCTTCGATGTGGATGATCGGACACGGACAGTGAGCGGTGACCGCAAGGAATTCATCGGTCGCAATGGCTCGCTGCGAAATCCGGCCGCCATGAAACGCACGCGTCTGTCCGGCAAGGTGGGCGCCAGCCTCGATCCATGCGCCGCCATCCAGGTGAGCTTTGATCTGGCCGACGGGCAGGAACGCGAGATCGTCTTCCGGCTTGGCGTCGGGCGCAACACCGACGATGCCGGCAAGCTGGTGCAGCGCTTCAAGGGTACTGTAGCCGCGCGCGTTGCGCTTGATGCCGTGCGGCAGCACTGGAAACACACGCTCGGTGCGGTGCAGGTGGAAACACCGGACGCATCGCTCAATGTGCTGGCCAACGGCTGGCTGGTTTACCAGACCCTGGCGTGCCGTATCTGGGCACGCAGCGGCTATTATCAATCCGGCGGTGCTTTCGGCTTCCGCGACCAGTTGCAGGACATGATGTCGCTCATTCACGCCAAGCCGGGCCTGGTGCGCGAACACTTGTTGCTGTGCGCCAGCCGTCAATTCCAGGAGGGCGATGTTCAGCACTGGTGGCATCCGCCGGCCGGGCGCGGCGTA
>JANNNT010000258.1:0-2050 GCA_031398685.1 Rhodocyclaceae bacterium
AGCCGGGCTTGCTGGATAAATTCAAGGGATGGGCAATGCAGCAGACAGACTTCAAATCGCGCTATGACAACCTGAAACACGCCGCCGAACAGGCGACCGGGAAAACCAGAGTCTGGAGCAGGAAAATCACCATCAGCTTGATGATGCGCTCGGTCGCCTGTTCGGCGGCGTGTTTCAGGTTGTCATAGCGCGATTTGAAGTCTGTCTGCTGCATTGCCCATCCCTTGAATTTATCCAGCAAGCCCGGCTCCGCGTTGGCAACAGGAGCCGGTGGGTCGAGTTTATCGAGTTGTCCTGAAACGGTTTCGATGCCCTGTTGGCTCGCTTGATAGTCGGCTTCCATAAACTGCTGGAACAACACATCGCTTCCGATGACGACGACGGGGAGGGCAAAACGAATCATCAGCAGTAAGACCAGCAGTCTCGAGAGCCAGGCTGGGGATGAGTGTTGGCGAACGTAAAAAACAGCCCAGCCAATAGCGGTTAGCGTCAGTACGAGTGATATCAGCCAGTGGGCGCCGATACTGATCAGCACCTTCTCGACGCCAAAAGCGATACTGGCGGTCAGCATCAGGTTGGAAAACTGCTCGACCAGATCGTTCACCGGATCGAGCACCTGCCCTGGTGTAAAGACGACGCCGACGCCCGCAGGCTGGACCGCGACCTCGGTTCCTTGAGCCACCGAAATAACGGCATTCAATGCCCTCGCGCTAGCAAAACTGATGAGCGCTCTCTTTAGACCCGCATCAACGTACTGATTGGCCGTCGACTCCAGAGGAGCGAGCCAGGAGCAAGCGACCATGACGGCCACGATCAGCGCCAGAACCATCCGTTTTGCAAACTGCAGTTCAATTGGTTTCATCCGATACCCCAAACACCGCATCAATAGCGGATTTGTGAAGTGCACGCCCTGGCAATGAAGGAATATCAGCTTTCACGGTGGTGTATATCGGTTGATTTTTCCATCTACGCAGTGGCTACGTCGACTTTTCAACTTATAATCGCTTTATGAACACTATTATTCGCTTTGGTGAGACCGAAGAAAGAGTAGTAAAGCAGACGGCTTTCCGCAAGCAGTTTGCGATTAACCTTAGTACGGCGCTGGATAGGCGCGGCACAATTCCTTCGGGCTATGGTCGGGTAGTTGGAGTCGCCGAGTTATTTGGCGTAAGCCAAAACACGGCGGCCAACTGGCTAAAAGGTGATGGTGTTCCTGAGCTTTATCGTTTGCCGGAAATAGCCGAAACTCTGGGCACGACCGTAGAGCAGTTAGTGGTAGGCGACCGGGGTACCGGCACGCACGTCATTGACGAGCGCTATGTCATGGTTGACATGCACGAGGATGATGGCGTCGGGGGATACTCTTGGTATACCCTGCCGGAGACCCTGCGCAGCATCGGCTTGCCGAACGGCATCAAGATGCTACAGGTCAGAAACGACGATATGGCTCAGTACGTCAACAGCGGTGATGTCGTGCTTTATGATCCCCGAGTCAAACGCATTCAGGCAAACGGCGTATTCGTGCTTCAGATCGGCGACCGTTTTATCGTTCGCCGTGTGCAACGTGGCATAAAACAGAATATTCGCTTGATTTGCGACAATCCGTTATTCGACGATGAAATCCTCGACGAATCGGAATTCGCCGAGAGTGATCAAGACGGTGGCCAGAGCCAGATTGTCGTCGCCGGACAAGTAATCGGACGTATCGTGATCGGTAGTAATTGATCTGGCATGGCATTGTCGAACAGCCAAACAATTGACCAAGGAACCAAGCGAAGGAGCGGTTAACTCTCGGGTTGTTGTACGGAGAATAAGCGCACCTATTTGCTTTGCTGACACCGAAGCAATAGCACAGCAAATCGACCTCATTCCGGTCCTTCACCCCGATGCAGGTTCGCAACCGAATGCGCAGAACGCGATTAGTGCGGACGGTCAAGCACCTTTTATCGCTTTACTAATTCGGTTTTCCGCAGAAACGTAGTGGCGGCGGCAGTGGCTCACCCCACATGCGTCGCCACAGCCATTGCAGGCCACATTCAATGTCCAGCGG
>JANNNT010000262.1:0-2270 GCA_031398685.1 Rhodocyclaceae bacterium
ACGCAAAACGGTGTTTCGGGCTGTCGCCCCGCTTTACGCAGGCTTTCCGCATTGACGCCCCTGACTGGCCCGGTGGTCATGCGGGTTCGCTCTTCGCATATTTCCTCAGGAAGCGCGTCTGCAGACGATCCGCCTCCAGAACGAGGGACGCCATAAGTGCGGCTTCCGTACTCAGGATATCCCGTAGCGATGCGCTGAAATAATCGCGCAGGAAACGCAGCGCATCACGCCGCGTCAGGCCAATATTCAGCGCCGAAAAGTACAGGCTGGCCAGGTCCTTGTCGCGCCAGCGGCGAGGAATTTTGCCCCGCACTTGTGCGCGATGCAGGTCGATGATCGACAGCTTCAGATTTTCCGTCGTTGGAGCCGGGTCGAGGTGCAGCAGGAAGTGGCAGATGTAGAAGTCGCGATGATTGACACCGCCGCGATGCATGCGCCCGGCCATGTCCGCCACCCGGCGGATGAGCACCCGCTTGAACGCCGCGGGCGGCGGCGACGTGGGCCAGTCCCGACAAAGATCTTCCAGGCTGATCGTTGGTGCCAGCTCTTCGGTCACGATGAACGAGTGCTGGGTGGCTGGATTGCTCCCGCGCTGCCCGAAAGCCACGGCGTGCATGGTGTCGACAGCCAGTTCGTCAAGGCGCTGTATGGCCCGCCATTCGTTGCGCGCGCCCAGAACCGGCAGGCGCAGGGAGAGCAGATTTTTCAGTATTTCAGCCCAGCCGACGCCGCGATGAATCTTCACGAAATAGCCCCGTCCAGCGACTTCGGTACGCAAGGTGCGGCGCGCTTCGAGCTCACGGAACACTTCACCTTCGAGCGCCTCGACCGCGACGAAGGGATCACGCCCTGACCACAACGTACGAAAGGGTTCGTCGATGAACAGCATCGGCTCGCTCATTGGCGTTCTTTCAGGATCAGGTCGGCGGCATGCTCGGCGTTGCTGTAGATATCAGCCGTCTCGGCAAAAGCCAAGGCGTTCGCTTGCCAGCGCATCCGGACGGCCTTGTCGCTCAGCATTCCGGCCAGCATCTCATCCATCCGCTGCTGCTCGAAGGGCTCGGGAATAACCCGGCCGCCCTCGGCCTCTTCGATGTAATGCGCGTAACCGCAGACTGCCGTCGCCAGCACCGGGAGGCCGGCAACCAGTGCTTCAAGCAGGACGGTGCCGGTATTCTCGTTATAGGCCGGATGAATCAGCAGATCGGCGCCGAGCAGAAAGCGGGGAATGTCGCTTCGCCCCTGCAGGATATCGACCTGTTCGGCCACCCCGAGCAAAGTCGCCTGCCGCCTGAACGAACTCGGCTCGTCCTGCCCGATGGCGATGAGGCGCGTTCGACTGCGTAGAACCTGCGGCAGATTGGCCAGCGCCTTCAGGCTGCGGTCCAGTCCCTTGGTCTTGAACCCCGAACCGACCTGCAACAGAAGCAGATCATTTTCTGCCAGCGCGAACTCGCGCCGGAATTCGGCGCGTATCTCCGCCGCATTGACCGGTGCGCGTCGGTCGGGCGAGATGCCGGGCGGCAGGAGATGGAAGCGCTCCACTGGCGTGGCGTAGTGCTTTTCAAAGAAGGGCTGTTGGAGTTGCGAGATCATCAGGATCTCGGTGCGGCTCTCGGGTGCAAACACGGCGCGCTCATAGGCGGCAAAGTGCCGGTAACGCCCGGAAAGCCGGTACAGCGAATTGCGCAGCGTCTGTGCCTTCTCTTCGTAGCAGGGATCGGCGGCAAAATACACATCCAGCCCCGGCATCTTGTTGAAACCGATAACGCGATCCGCCGGACGGGCGGCCAGATCCTGTTGCACCCAGCCGGTGAATTTCGCATAGCGCCGTGAATTGCTCAGCGCCTTTACGGGCACACGCACCACCTCGAAGCCAGCCGGAACGTCGCCACTCCATTCAAGCGTATAGACCCGAATCGCGTGCCCGCGCGCCTGACAGGCCAACGCGATACGCAGGAAATCGCGCTGCAACCCGCCGAACGGAAAATATTTATAAAAACAGAAGGCGAGTTGCATCAGAGTCTTTCCGGAGGCGCTTCAACGCCACGCGGACGCTTGTAGCGGTTGTAACCCCATAAATACTGTTCCGGGCACTGCCGGATCAGGTGTTCGATCTCATGGCTGATCTGCTGGGCGCGTTCCTCGGTCGTGCCGCTGATCTGCTGCGTCGGACGCTGCAGGTGAAAATGGTAACCCGCCCCGCCAGGAAGGCGTTCGGCCCACAACATGATCACTGCGGCTCCGCCCTCGGTCAGCCGCGCGGCCAG
>JANNNT010000266.1:0-7316 GCA_031398685.1 Rhodocyclaceae bacterium
GCCGAGCGCAACGTCTACTCCTGTCTGACCCGTAGCAGCAACTCTACCTGGACAAGCAAAGCATCGCGCAGATCGTGAAGTTCGACCAGCCTCGCCATGGCCTGGGCGGTTCGGCCTTGAGCACGGCATTCACACAACTCGACCGCCAATGCATGAACCTGGCGGTGCAAGAGTTCAATGGACTGGAAGGCGGCTTGCTCAGCATGACGAGCCAGTCCATCGACTTTCAGCCACGTATCGAAGCGGCATTGGTGGTGAACCAGCGGCAGGTTTTCGCGTTCCCCCTTCAGGAAAGCCTCGACGGCCACGATCCAGGCGCGGTGCTCGACACCGGCAAAGAGCAGTGGCAAATCGTCGCGGTTGACGGAAGGCAAATTACTCCAGGCTGAATCGGGTTTCCAGACCTTGACCCAAGCCGGGACATCGGCGGCCGGCATGGGGCGTGCAATGCCGTAGCCCTGAGCCAGTTCGCAGCCGAGTTGTAGCAGCATCGCACCGTGTTCCACGGTTTCAACACCTTCGGCGATGATCTGGCGGCGGAAGGCCGTGGCCAGACTGAGTACGCCCCCCAGAATAGACAGATCGTCCGGGTCGTCGAGCATGTCGCGCACAAAGCTTTGGTCGATCTTGAGCTGAGATACCGACAGCCGTTTAAGGTACGTTAACGAGGAATAGCCCGTACCGAAGTCGTCCAGGGCAAACATGACGCCGATTTCCCGGCAGGACTCGATGACCTGGGATATTCGGGACAGGTCTTCCAGCGCGCTGGTTTCCAGCACCTCCATCTCCAGATCGGACGGTCGGATGGTCGGATGTGCCGCCAGACTCTCACGCAGGCGGTCGACGAAGTCTGGCTGTTGCAACTGGCGGGCGCCGACATTAACGCTGACCGGGATATTCAGCCCGACCGCATGCCAGAGTTCCATCTGGGTCAAGGCGGTATTGATCACCCACTCGCCGATTTCGACGGCCAGGGGATGATCCTCGATCACCGGCAAAAAAACGGCCGGCATAAGGAGGCCTCGTTCCGGGTGTTGCCAGCGAATCAGGGCTTCGGCGCCGATCACCGTTCCGGTGCGCATGTTTACCTTGGGCTGGTAATAAAGCACGAATTCGCGTTCGGTCAAGGCACGGCGGATGTGCTCCAGACTTTCGTGATGATCACGGAGGTAGCGATCCTTCTCGGCGTCGAAAACGTGGTAACGGTTCTTGCCGGACAGTTTGGCCTGATACATCGCCTGGTCGGCCTGACGCAGCAGTTGATCGGCATCGACTTCGTCAGCCTGCGGGTAGAAGGTAACGCCGAGACTGGCCGAAACCTGGAGTACAAGATCGCCGATATGCGACGGCTCGGCCGCCGCGTCGAGCAAGCGGCTAAGCATCGGCTCACAGGCAGAAGCTTCCCCTAGATCGAGCAGTACGGCGACAAACTCGTCGCCGCCCAGACGGGCGAGCGTGTCGCCTTCACGCAAGGTCTGCTTCATGCGGGCCGCCACGGCGATCAGCAACTGGTCGCCGGTTTCATGGCCGTACTTGTCGTTGATGGCCTTGAAGCCATCGAGGTCGAGATAGGCCACGGCCAGAAGTTGTCCGCGCCGTGGCTCTTGCGCCATGGCCTGATGCAGTCGATCAGCAAGCAGTACACGGTTCGGCAGCGTGGTCAGTACGTCGTAGTGGGCGATATGTTCGAGCTGCTTTTCGTGCTCCTTGAGCGCGGTGATGTCGGAGCACAGAGCCACGAAGTGGCGAGTGTTGCCCTGGTCATCGTACACAGCGCTGATGGTGAGCATCTCGGCGAAGATCTCGCCATTTTTTCGCCGGTTCCAGATTTCGCCATACCAGTGGCCTTTTTCAGTTAACTCGCGCCATAGGCTTGTGTAAAACTCGTCTCCCTGACGACCCGATTTTAGAAAGCGTGGGTTCTGGCCAATGACTTCTTCGCGGCTATAGCCGGTGATGAGAACAAACGTGTCATTGACGTCGATGATCGTTCCATCAGCTGCGGTAATCATGATGCCTTCGCGGGCATGCGAAAATACGCTGGCCGCGAGTTGGAGCTTGTCTTCGGCTTGTTTTCGTTTGGTGATATCACGGGAAAAACCGACGGTACCGGTTACCTTCCCGTCAACAAGTACCGCTGACTTGAACGTTTCGAACCAGACGTGTTGGCCATCGACGACAAGGGGTTCGACGATGTATTTTGTGTTGCCACTCTCCATTACAGCTAAGTCATCGGCCCGATAGGCTTCCGCCAATTCCCCAGGCCCGACGTCAAAATCGGTCTTGCCGACCAACTGGTTTGCAGAAGAATGACCGGCCGCTTCTGCCATTCGTTGATTAACGGCGAGAAACCGGCCGCTTTTATCCTTGAGCCAAACCAGGAACGGGAAATTGTCGAGCAACGCACGTTGATAACGTTCGCCCTGAATCAGCGCATTTTCGGTCTGTTTCCGTTTAGTGATGTCCTGCAGGCTTAATTGCAAGAGCCGACGACCTCCATGATTGAAAGACATCAAATGCACTTCGGTATCCCACTCCGTACCATCAGGTCGGCGATGGCGCCACTCGAAAACGATGCCTCCCAATTCCAGCGCCTGGTGTATCCGAGAATAGGCGGCCTGAAAAGAAGGTGTTCCATCGTACTGGAAAGACGCCGACACCTCTGTTGGAGTAAGGCCAAGCACCGATTCCCGGTCGGTGGCTTGAAAAATGTGAACGGCCGCCTGGTTACAATCGATAAACGTTCCGGTCTTCGGATCAAGCACGAGCAGCGGAATGCGCGAATCTGAAAAAAGGACTTTGTTATAGGCCTCGCTTTCGCGGACTTTCTCCTCGGCCGCACGCAACGCGTCGATCTGGCTAAATAACGTGTCCTGTTGCCGGGCGATCTGCTGATGATTTTGCTGTAGCAAGGTGCGCATCTTCTCGTGTGCAGTAGCAAGCTTGCCGATTTCTGCAATTTCCGAGGACGCCATGAACGACTCCTGGAAATCCAGTTGGCCGATCCGTTCACTTGCCTCTGCCAGCGCCTCTAGCGGCTGCGCGATGCGCTTGGCTTGCTGCTGGGCAAAAAGTGCGGCCAGCAACAGCATCAAGGCCAATCCAGCAAACAGGAGCCCCGCCATGGACAGCCAATTGGGGGCGAAATCCGCCTCCGGCGCCAGGGTCACCACCCAAAGCTGATTCTTGCCCAGGCGGTAGGAATGCATCCGTGCCAACCATGCGTTGCCGTCCGAGCGATAACGTGTTATTCCACCCTTGACTCCGGAACGCAACGTTGACAGCGCATCGACCAGGGGAGGAAGGCCCAGGTCGGTGCTGTTCTTCAGCATCTTGCCAAGCCAGGTTGTGCGATCAATCCCGACCGGGGGAGCGGGAAGCGCAAGTACACGCAGATCTTCGGTGAGCACCAGGGCCATGCCATGCTTTCCCACGCTGGCGTTCATGGTCGTGCTCGAGAGATCGCGCAACATGAGATCGAGCCCGATGACGAAATCGCGGCCGTCCTTCAATGCGATGTGCGTTGAGGCCGTGATGCCCGGGTCGCCGGTTGTGAAGAAGGTGTAGGGTTCCGTCCATCGCACGTTTTTTGTGTCGGCGAGAGCGGCCGTATACCAAGCACGTGTGCGCGGATCGTAGTCCAGCGACTTCCAGTACTGCTGTTCCTGGCCGTCGACCGCATATTCGAAGAAATGATGACGCTCGCCCCAACGTTTGCGGTCGGTCACGCGATTGAGCCAGTTGCCGTCGGGTTGCTGGAGAAGCATCCAGCCTTCTCCTGCGGACGTTCCGGCGACGACGGAAGTCGCTTGTGGAAGCTCCTTAAGCACCGGACGAAACAGCCTGTTGAAAGCCTCGGGGTGCTCAAGGTCGGGAGATTCGTCTCCGACCCAGCCGTGGCTCATTTTAAGGATCTGTTCGGCGGGTTCAAATACGCTGTTCAGGCTCGCTTCGACCTGCGCGGCCGTAACAGCAAACTGGTTCTCGGCGATGCGCCCGACCATCGGCTTGAGGCCGAACAGAAAAAAGACCAATCCAACGAGCAGTACGGAGCTGGAAACGAGTATCCCCACACGGATTTGCAAACTCCGGCGTAAGGAAATAACGGGCTTGAAAGCGATGGTCATGGCAAAGTCAGTAATTTTTCCACACGATACCAACAAAGACCCCTTTCAGGTGCGATGAAGAACCACAGAAGGCTGAAAACCTTACAGATTTATCCACTGAGTCTGTCCGAGCGTCCGCGAGGCAGCAGAAATGCACTGTGCTGTTTCGCGGCACTTGTCGTCAGTCGGGCTTTTTGTTGGCCAACTGGAACTCTCGGCCGCAAGGCGCCCTCCAAATAACGTTCGGCCGCGGAGGTGACGATTGAACGGAGCTGCTTTCTTCTCCGTCGACTATGGCACCGCCCGCGATCGGTTTCGGGAGGCGGTCGACCGCCTGAGTATTCCGGTCGAATCCCATGCCATCCTAGCGAAGGGGCCGCAAGGCGAATCGCTTAACATTGATGCTGCGACGATCGGCCCCCCGCGGTGTCGGCACGTCGTCATCCTCTCGTCTGGCCTTCATGGCGTCGAAGGCTTTCTCGGCTCGGCGGCACAACTGGCATGGCTCGCGAAGTTCGAGTCAGCGGCTGACCTGCCGAAGCACGTGAAGGTCGTTCTGGTGCACGCGCTCAATCCGTTCGGCTTCGCCTGGCTTCGCCGTTGCAACGAGAATAATGTGGACCTCAATCGAAACTTTCTGACCGACCGGGCGTTCATCGCCAGCCAAGACTATGGCGCGAGCCTGGAGGCGTACGAACGGCTCCAGTCTTTCCTCAACCCGGCCCATCCGCCCTCCTCCGGGGAACCCTATGCGCTCAAGGCGGTTTGGAGAATCCTGGCGGCGGGGTGTTCCGCCAGAAAGCGTCTGCCTGGCGACCTACAGCCCTCATTGTTTGCGCTCAACGCCATCAGTCAGCTCGGCGTGGCGGAGCTGCAGAAAACCCTGTTGGTGGGCCAATACCACCGCCAGAACGGCTTGTTCTATGGTGGCGACGGGCCGGAGGAAACTACTGCTTGGTTGCAGGAACGCTTGCCCGTTTGGGCAGATGGGGCCGACCTTACTCTGCATATCGATTTTCACACCGGGCTCGGAAAACGGGCGGATTATAAGCTGATCATTGGTGATCGAAAAGGATCGCCAAGGGCCCAGTGGGTGGCGGAACGGTTCGGCGGCAATGTGGTAGAAGCTTTGGACGACCGAATGACATACAACTCCAGCGGGACGATGGCGGGCTATTTCCGAAACCGGAATGCCGGGGGCGTCTACCACTGTTTGACCGCCGAGTTCGGGACGTACAACGGAATTCGAGTTCTCGGGGCGCTCCGGGCCGAAAACCAGGCCCACTTTTACGCCGCCCCGGATTCGTCGAATTACACGTGGGCGAAGCGGCAAATCCTCGAAGTGTTTGCCCCCGCTGCCACCGATTGGCGTGAAGTGGTAATCGAAAAATCTTTGTCCGTTATCGCCCGTGCCATTGATGTGTGCAGCAGCGTCGCGCCAGAAGAAAGCGTAGGCACAACCGAACCTGGCGCTGCACCCGGCGACGCAGGCACATAGGTTTTCACCGATTCGGAGTTCCCACACCAGCTGGGCAGGCGAGAATTTTTTTGTCGAACGATCGGCAAAACAGTAAGTGCTATCACTCAAGTTTTTCAGGGCGACTGGAACTGTCGGCCGTGAAGCGGTCTCAGAAGAGGATCGCTTGAGACAGCCACGCGGACACGCTTGGTATGTGCGCTCTACATTTTGACACGCTCCTTTTCTCGATAACCGACGGCATGAAACACATTGAAAAACATAAAGCACACCGGATTGGCTGGCTCCGTGCGGCTGTTCTTGGCGCAAACGACGGCATAGTTTCCACGGCTAGCCTCCTCATGGGCGTAGCGGCAGCGGGCGCGGACGCTCGAAGCATCTTGATTGCAGGCGTGGCCGGCCTCGTGGCAGGTGCCATGTCAATGGCTGCCGGCGAGTATGTTTCAGTCAGTTCGCAAGCCGATACCGAACGCGCCGATCTTGATCGGGAAAGCAAGGAGTTGCTTGCAAATCCTGAGCACGAGCACGCAGAACTGATGGCCATCTATGTCAAGCGTGGATTGGATGCGGCACTAGCCTCGAACGTTGCCAGACAATTGATGCACCATGATGCGCTTGGCGCACACGCACGTGATGAGTTGGGTATATCCGACCTATCGGCCGCGCGACCGGTGCAAGCGGCACTGGCCTCGGCGGGTACGTTTTCAGTGGGTGCGGTACTGCCACTGCTGGCCGTTCTCTTGTTTCCGGTCTCTGCAATCATGTGGGTCGTCCCCGGCAGCTCCCTCTTGTTTCTCGCACTATTGGGGTCTCTGGCTGCGCGCGCCGGCGGCGCTTCGGTGGCATTGTCTGCCGCGCGAGTGACGTTTTGGGGGGCCTTGGCAATGGCATTGACTGCTGGAGTTGGAGCGCTTTTTGGGGTAAGCACTTGAGATTCTTGACGCCCAAAATTCATTGCTCGCTGGGGAACTCCGCGACAAAGCCGCGCCGTGCCGGTTACCCCTATTGGTAAAGGTCACGCTGTCGAGCCGTTATCTGTCCGCTGTAGGCTGGATCGTGCCTGTAACTCGTGAAAACAGAATGCTCGCTAACAGTCCGCTGTCCTCAGCGGTCTGGAGGCATATGGAAACCGACTGACTGGTTCCCGGTTAAAACCAGCCAAAAGACTAACAGACGCCAGGAACTTTCAAGCTTGGCTGTTGATGTGTTTCCGTCTTGCCAACAGTGGCCATGAAAACTGTTTTCCCGAGCCCAACACTTTTCCCGTCGGCCGCTTCAGGGCACAGCGGTGAACACTCGATACATAGCGGACTAAGGCTTGTTATTCAATGACTTGCGATCATCCGTCGCGTCTCCGGTGCGAGCTGGCACAGACTATGCTCTATCCCTCTCGAGCACAACTAATTGGCTCATTAACCCAACCACACTTTAGGAGAATTACCATGCAATCGACTCTGATGATCAACGATCTGTCCGTGACCAAAGAACTGGACCGCGAAGAACTGGCCGCCGTACGCGGTGGTAGCAGCTTTAGCAATTCCGGCACCAACATCGCCGCAGCCCTCGGCGGCTACGGGATTGGCGGCGCCGCCACGTCCGTCGTCGTGGCCCCGGTGACGCAGGTTGACGCCAGCCAGCATATCGACACCTCGGTACAGACGGTCAACGCCAATTCCCTGTTCGGGAATTCAACCGCCTCGGCGTTTAAACTTTTCTAAATTGATCGGAGAATG
>JANNNT010000291.1:0-2774 GCA_031398685.1 Rhodocyclaceae bacterium
GGTATACGGAAACCCGGTCGCCCTGCCGCAAGCGCTGTGCAAAACCAACCGCGACACCGTTGACCAGAATCAGCTCGACCTCGGTGTGCGGTACGCCAAGCGCCTCGATGACATGCTTGACCGACTGCGCGGCGCAGGCAAAATCGGACTCCCGACCACGCCGAGCCGGGGCGATGAAATCGTTCAGTTCCGCGTAAAAGCGGAAACTCGCCACAACGGTTGCGGTTTCGCTCTTAGCGTGCGCACCGACCTCCTCCGAGGACAGTGCAGCAGACGATATTCGGCGTGGCATGGGCCTCCTTCCCCCGGAACAACCGGCAAGAAAACGCACAAAACACAGTATAGGCCGGGTGATCGAAATATGACTCGCGCTGGTGCACCGCGCCGGAGCCGGAGGGTACGCAAGCCGGCGGAATCACCCAGCGCGCCGTCCGCCCGGAGCGGCTCTCACCCACGGCCTCTTCGAGCGTTACCGAGAAACCCGGAAACCGTCACCTCCGCCCTTCTTGGCTTCGTACATGGCGATATCTGCCCTTTTCATCAGCTCCATCGGGTCACTAACACCTTCAACCGGGAAAACGACGATGCCGATGCTGATGGTGACATGCAGCTCATGTTCCAGAACAATCATCGGTTCTCTCAAGACACTCACGATCTTTTCGGCAACCAGGGTGGCGTCTTCCGGTTGCATCATTTCCGTCAATACGACAACGAATTCATCGCCGCCCTGCCGACTCACGATGTCTCCACCACGCACGCAGGTGCTCAGTCGCTGAGCAACCACCTTGAGCAGTTCGTCCCCGACATCATGTCCCAGCGAGTCATTGATCTCCTTGAAGCGGTCGAGGTCCATGAACATGATTGCCAGTGAGCGGTGGAAACGCTTTACCTGGAGAAGGCCAAGGGTCAGGCGCTCCAGCATCAGGCGGCGATTGGGAAGGTTGGTCAGTGCATCGTAGTAGGCCAGCTGCTCGATCTGAGCCTGGCTGCGCTTGCGCTCTGAAATGTCACGGCACAGCGACACCATCTGCAGCGATGCTTCGCGTTGTACGACCGTCGCATTGATTTCGACGGGAGTTGTTCGCCCCTGCGCATCACTATAGTCAAGCTCCAGGTTGCGTACACCACCCGTTTCCAGACCCTTCTTCATCTCTTCGGCAGTGCGTTCCCGATCATGTTCGGCGGTCCATTCCATCGGGTTTCTGCCGACGATCTCTGCCAGCCTGGCATGGCCTGAAAGTCTGACGTACTCGTTATTTGCATCGCTCACCCTGCCGCTGGCGTCCAAAATCACGTAGCCGGTATCGGTGGTTTCGATGATTGCTCGGTATTTCTCTTCGCTTTCCCTGATTTGCACATGGGTGACGTGCAATTCCTCGGCCGCTTCGTCAAGTTGCCGGTTGGATTCACGTTGGCGGCGCTGAAAGACAACCAGGGCCAGGATTGAAAACAGGGCGACTAGCCCGTAGAGGCTTCCATGCTTGATGAGATCAATGCGCCAGGCCGCGTAGATTTCACCCGGATCGCGGGCGGCCGTTACGATCAGCGGCTTGTCCAGTTTCAGCTTGCTTGAGTTTACCGTGCGCAGGGCGATCATGCGCTCTGCGCCGGAGGCATAGGTTGCGCCGGTGAATACGCTGGCGGTCTGGCCGCTGTCTTTGTGCCGGGTGAAAAAGGAGCCGGGTTGGGCCAGATTCTTTCCGGCAACACCTTTCTTTACGGGTTCGGTCATGAAAATGACGCCATCCCAATGAACGATGCTTACGCCCATGTCCGGCGCATAGCGCACGGAATCCAGAAGCGTGGCAAAGTACTGCGGATCAAGCGTTGCGGTAATGACCCCGGCGAATTCACCGCGGGAATCCGGGATCATCACCCCCGTGCTGATGGCGAACACGCCAAGGACGGTGCGGAAGGGCGGCGACACATACAGCATGTCCTGGTCCGGATGCTGCCGTGGCGCCTTGAAATAGTCACGCTGGCTAAAGTTGCTGCCGATAATGCTCGGCTGGTTGGACGCGAGGATGTTTCCGTTGACATCGAGGATCGCCACGGTGCGCACGCCGGGCATGGCATCGACCAATATTTTGAGGTTTTCGTTCAGCTCCGGACCCTGTGTATCCTGCTGCAATCGATTGCGCAATCGCATCAGCACCTGGCTGATCGCGATCAAGTTCTGGGCCGCGTTCTGATCAATGACTCGGGTCAGGGTCAGCAGCCGTTCCTCTTCGCGGCTTTGAATGCGACCACGTTCCAGAAAGAGGTTGTAGCCGACAGCGCCGCCGAGACAAATCAAAACAACGCCGAGAATCAGCCACTGGCCGAGAAATGAGTTTTGTTTCATGTTTGTTTTACATCCTCGAACCACAGACGGAACCGGTTTGGTTTTGTTCTCTTCGCAGCCATCCGACGCTCTTCCCGAATTATCCGGCAAGGATAGTCTATTTTTCCTTAGTCATAGGGTCGCTTGCAGCACGGGAATGAATGAATTGAAGGGATCAGGGTCGAATAAGCGGTCGAGGGGGACGGCTGAAAGCCCCCCTCATGACAAAATCAACGAAGCGTACGAGCTTATCTCATGTTCAAGCAGGTAATTGCAGGAGACTTGGAGATCGCCTACGACGAGGCGGGGCGCACCGACGGCGCAACGGTGCTGTTGCTGCATGGTTTCCCGTACGACGTTCGCGCCTACGACGAAGTAAGCCCGCTTCTGGTTTCAGCAGGGTGCAGGGTGATAGCACCCTACTTGCGCGGATTCGGAGCGACGCGTTTTC
>JANNNT010000302.1:0-6283 GCA_031398685.1 Rhodocyclaceae bacterium
CGCCGTCCGTTGAAGCGCGGATAAGTGATGGTGGGGCGTTCCGGGAGGTAGCGGGCCGCCAGCATCTCGATGGTGGCCGGACGGACCAGCGGGATATCGACCGGCAACAGGAAGCAGGCGTCAACGTCGGCCGCTAAGGAAGCGACCCCGGCCTGCACGCTCGAATACATGCCGCGCTTGTAGTCCGGGTTGGGTACCGCGCCGACGCCCACGTCGTGGAGTGCGGATTCGAGTTGCTCGGCGTTGTGGCCGGTGACGACGCTGATCCTTTCAATGCCGGCCTGGCGGAAGGTGAGGACGAGGCGCGCGATGATGCTCTGCCCGCCCATCGGCAGCAATGCCTTGAAGCGACCCATGCGCGAGGAATAACCGGCGGCCAGGATCAGGGCGGCAAGGACGGGACGTTGCGGGCGCTCGCTCATCGTCGCACTCCCCTCAACCCGGCTCGGCGCCGCTGCGCCCGTCGAGTTCGAAACCGTTGACTTCGAGAATTTCCTTGACCTTGAGAACGGATTCGCGGATCAGCCCAGGGCAGCGTTCGTCACGGAACCCGTCGACGAATTCGTCGAGCATCTCTACCGCTCCGTACACGAGATACACGGATCGATGCTGTTCACGATGATGGCGATGTCGGATATCTTGGCGCCCTTCATCATGAAGCGCAGGGCATCCCAGTTCATGAAACTCGGTACCCGCCACTTGACCCGCTCCGGCCTTGGAGAATCGGTCATGCGCACGTAGTAGATGAGTTCGCCGCGCGGCGCCTCGCATTTGGCGATGGCTTCGCCCGGCGGTATCGGCGGCCGTTCGGTGGTGCACGTTGTCGGCCCGTCGGGCAGGGCGTCCAGACACTGGCGCAGAATGTCGATAGCCACCGCGGCCTCGGCCAGGCGGATCATGGCCCGCGACCAGACGTCGCCATCAGCTAGCGTAAGCACCGGTACTTCGAGGCGGTCATACGCCGAATAGGGCGCCTTGATACGAACGTCGTAGTTGATGCCGGAGGCGCGGGCCACCGGGCCAACCACGGAACAGGCGACGGCATCGGCATGGGAGAGAACGCCGATGCCGCGCGTGCGGCCGAGAATCGAGCCGTTCGTCCGGTAAAGGGCGGTGATTTCGGCGACCGCCGGGGCAATACGGTCGAGCTGCGCCTTGAGGTAGGCGATACCTTCCTGATCGACGTCGTAGCGCACGCCGCCGATGATGTTGGCGCCGATGTCCATGCGGTTACCGAACACCGTTTCCTTGACGTCCTGCATCATTTCGCGCACTTCCATGACGTGCATGAAGAGCGACTCGAAACCGACCAGGTGGGCGAGGATGCTGACGTTGAACAGGTGCGAGGCGACGCGCTTGATCTCGTCGGCGATTACCCGCAGGTATTCGGCGCGCGGCGGCACGGTGAGCCCGGCGATCTGCTCGATGGCCATGGCGTAGGCCTGCGGGTGGCTGTTCGAGCACAGCGAACAGATGCGCTCGGTGAGCACGATGTTCTGGAAAACGTTGCGCTTGGTGACCAGGTATTCGATGCCGCGATGGACATGGCCGGCATGGATGTCGACGTTGGCGACGGTTTCGCCCTGCACGTCGACGTGGAAATACATCGGCTCCTCAAGGGCCACGTGCAGCGGCCCGACCGGAATGGTGAAGTTGCTCATGGCTTGCTCCCCGTTTGCGCCAGGATTTGTTCCCAGAGGCCCTTGGTGGTGGCGCTGTTGACCAGCGCCGAGAAGGGGATGAGCCGTTCGAGGACGGCACCGTCGATGGCCGGGTCGATGAACAGGCGGCGCGGGTCGGGATGACCGTGCACGACGATGGAATAGAGCTCCATCATTTCGCGCTCGGGCCAGTCGGCGCAGCGGAACAGCGGCGTAAGCGATTTCACGTCGCCGCCGAAAGGCACGTGTACCACCAACGTCACGGTGTCGCCGTTGAGGTCGAAGTGGTAGTTGACCTCGAAGGTTTTGCCATCGCTGGCGACCCCGCCGAAGAAGGTTTGCGGCACCGGCGTTTCGCCTTCCTTGGGCGGCGGTGTTGACGGCGCCTTGGGCTGCAGAATGGTGATCGTCGATAGCCGGGCGTCAATCGCTTTCATGAATTTGGCGGCGGGCAGCAGGTCATCCTTGCTGGCCAGCCGGCACCAGGCGCAGCTGACACCCTTGGCGTCGGTCGTGCTGTCGAACTGTATGCCGGCCAGCGTGGCGGTTGCCAGGCAGGATTCAAGACTGTCGGGCAGTTTGCTCATGATGCGACTCCTCGCTCTGCCAGTGCCTTCTTGCGGCAGCCCGGACAGAGATTGCGTTGGTGTTCGATTTCTTCGGCGGAGAACGGTGGTTCGACGCCGACCGGGTTAGGTGCGCTGGCCAGCGCCTTGGCGTTGCAGGCGGAGCAGGCGACGTAGGGAATCACCTCACGGATCGCCATCTCGAACTCATGCTCGACCGCGTGCGCCATGTGCCAGTCGGTGGTCTGTTCGATGGCGTCGGTCGGGCAGTAGTACTCGCACAGTCCGCAGAAGACGCAGGTGTTGTGCCACATCAGGAAGCGCAGCCCGTCCGGTGTCTTGTCGAAACGGATGGCACCGGGCGCGCACACCTGCTCACAGGCGCGACAGCCGGTACAGGAGGCGAGTTTGAACTCGATGCGGCCGCGAAACTTGTCCGGGGTCCACGCCGGGCCGAAGGGATAGCTCACGGTGGACGGGCCGCGTACCAGGTTTTGAATCAGGTTTTTGAGGAAGTTCATAGCCGTTCCAGGTTGGATTCAAAGGCGCTCGCGCCAGACTTCAATGGCCTGCGCGATGCCCTCGATAATGGCTTGCGGGCGCGGTGCGCAACCGGGGACGTTTATATCGACCGGGATGTATTTGCTGATCGGCGCAAGAACCGCGTAGCCGTCCCGGAAGATGCCGCCCGAGATCGGGCAGACGCCCACTGCGACGGTGACCTTGGGGTCGGGAATTTCGGCGTAGACGCGTAGCACGCTGTCCTTGACGCGCGCCGTCAGCGGCCCGGTAATGAGCACGATGTCGGCGTGGCGCGGGCTGCCGCAGTACTGGCAGCCGAGACGCTCGACGTCGTAGCGCGGGATGAGTGCCGTGGTTGCGCATTCGACGTCGCAGCCGTTACAGGAGCCGGCATTGATCCGGTAGATCCAGGGCGAGAGCGCGGCCATGCGGCGGGTCTGGGCGGAGATCATTTCTTTCAGGGTCATGGCATGTTCCTGACTAAGCGAGTGCGACGATGGCGAGGGACAGCGCCGACAGCGCCAGCGGCCATTTGAGGAAGAAGTAGAAAGCCTGGTCGATGCGCATGCGGCCCATCGAGACGCGGAGCACGGTGACGCCGAGCAGCATCAGCACCACCATCTTGGCGACCTGCACCAACAGACCCGGAAAGCCGTCCGGAGCGATCGGGAAGAACAGCGCGATCCCCAGCCCGAGAACGACCCCCGCCTTGAGCGCCGACATGATCTTGAACAGACCAAGTGCCGGACCCGAGTACTCCAGCAATGGGCCTTCGAGCACTTCGGTTTCGGCCTCGGGAATGTCGAAGGGAATGATGCCCAGGTTGGCCGGGTAAAAGGCGAGGAAAGCCAGTAGTGCAGGCCACATCACCGGGTCGAAGAGAAAAGCGCCGTGACTTTGCTGGTAAGCGATGATCTCAGTCAGCGAAAAGCTGGCCCAGCCGCCCTGCCCAAGGCCGGTGCGTAGCGCTACCGAGGCGACGACCAGCACCAGCGGCCCTTCGTACGCCAGCATCACGGCCATCTCGCGGGAGAAGCCGATTGCGCCGAACGGCGACCCCGAGGCCGAGCCGGCGATCATCAGTACCACGGCCGGAACGGTCAGCAGGTAGAGCAGCACCAGCAGGTCGCCAAGCATCGGATCGGGCGTATAGAGCCCCGGAATTGGGACCAGCGCCGTGGCCAGCGCCATGGCAACAGTACCGATCAATGGCGCGCCAAGAAAGACCGGCTGACAGGCGATATCCGGCACCATGGTGCGCTTTTTCGCCAGTTTGACCAGATCGTAGAGGGGCTGTGCCAGCGGCGGTCCGACGCGTCCCTGGAGGCGGGCGGCAAGTCTCCGGTCCAGACCTTTCAACATCAGGCCAAGCGCCAACGCGAACAGACCGCCCGGGAAGATCAGCATGGCGAGGGGGGTGTAGAGCGATTCAATCATGATGTTCTCTCTCAGGCCGGCTTGATTTCAGTGGGAATGATGTGAGCGTGCAGGTGCGCATTCTCGTTCTCGATTTCCTCGTCGTCATCGCTGTAGCCGGTGTCATAGCGGGCATGGAGCAAGCCGCGAATGGCGGCGTTCGGCGATTCAAAAAGGTTCGACGCGCCAACGTGAGCCATCGCCGGAGCAATATCGGCGACACCGCACAGGTGGATCGGCGAACGGATCACCGCCACACCGCCACGACCGAGGCGCAGGTAAAGCGAGGCGATGCCGGTCAGCACCAGCAACAGGACCGAGAGCACGCCCGGATGCCAGCCGCCGGTGCCCGGCAGCGGACCGCTCCAGGAGGCGGCAATCGGCACCATGCCGAGTTGCTGCTGGATGGCGGCGATCGGCACCAGCAAGAGCCCCGGCATCATGCCGACGGCGAAGCAGGCGGCGGCGAGGAGGCCCATCGGCACCAGCATGATCGGAGGCGCTTCCTGGGCGTGTTCCGCCGCCACGCCGGGGGAGCCCATGAACGCGGCGTGCGCGAACTTGAGCACCGCGGCCAGCGTAAACAGGCTCGCCACCAGTGCGAAGATGCCGAGTACGTAGTGGCCGGACCCGAAAGCGGCCTGGTAGATCAGCCACTTCGAGGAGAAGCCGTTGAGCGGTGGAATGCCGGCCAGCGACAGGCCGGCGAACAGGAAAATGCCGAAGGTGATCGGCATTTTGCGACCCAGACCACCCAGTTCGTCGAGCGTGGTCGCGTGGCTGGACACCATGATGCAGCCGGCGCAGAGGAACAGCAGATCCTTGAGCATCATGTGGTTGACCAGGTGCATCAGCCCACCGGCGACGCCGAGGGTCGTGCCGAGCGCCAACGCCAGGGTGATGTAGCCGAGCTGGCAGACGGTGCTGTAGATCAGCAGGCGCTTGATCCCGGTCTGCACCACCGCCATGGCGCCGGCGTAGAGCAGGGTGATGCCACCGATCACGGCCACGGCGTACATCAGCAGCGGCATGCCGGAAACGACGCCGAGGCGGTCGAACAGCGCCGCGCCGCCGAGTACCGCGAACAGCTTGAGGACGCCGTAGGGGCCGCTCTTCAGCAGAACCGCCGAAATGTAGCCGGAAACCGGCGTCGGCGCGGTGGCCGGGTGCATCTGGAAGTCGATGCGGATCGGCAGCATCGCCGCCTTCATCAGCATGCCAAGGACAACCAGCACCAATGCTCCGCCGAGCCACGGCATGGGCATTGTCGGCGCCGCCTGGGCGATGGCGGCGAACTCGAAGCTGCCGCTGGCCGTACCGAGCATGGCGATGCCGAGGAACATGAAGCAGGCACCGACGGTGTTGAACATGAAGTACTTCATCGCTTCGCGGCGCGCATCGCCGGTTTCGTCATGGACCAGCGCGACGTACAGCGCCCAACTGCTCATCAACTCCCAGAAGGCGAAGAAGTTGAAGAAGTCGTGGCTGCCGGCCATACCGAGCAGGCCGGCCATCAGCAGCGCGAAAGCGGCGTAGAAACGCGGCTGGGCGTGTTGCCCGGGGCCGTGGGCCATGTAGCCGGTGGCGTAGGCCATGTTCAGGGTGCCGACGCCGGCGACCAGCAGGGCGAAGGCGAAAGACAGCGTATCGTAACGGTCCGGCTGGGCGAGAACCGCCACGAAGGCGGCCAGCGGGACGGCGATGGCCAGGCGCGCGGCGTTTGCTGGTGAGACCTTGCCGAGCAGCCAGATGGCGACGGCACCGAGCGTGGCGATCGCGGCGGCGGCCGGCCAGGCGATCAGCAGGTTCGGCAATTCCACCGGCGGCAAGCCGGCGCGGCTGGCCATCAGGTCGCCGACGGCGCACACGGCGTCGAGCTGGAAGTCCGGGGCGACACCACCAAAAATTATGGCGGCAGCCAGGATGCCGAGCGCCGCCAGCATCGAGGCCGGCGCTTCCTTGACCGCCGAACCCTGGTACGGCTGAAAGAACAGAACCCTGACGATGCGCAGGTAGTAGAAGGCGGCGACCACGCTGCCGATCAGGATCAGCGCGGCGACATCGACCTGGTCGGCGGCTGCGGCGGCGGTGATCATCAGGAATTTGCTGATGAAGCCG
>JANNNT010000391.1:0-7910 GCA_031398685.1 Rhodocyclaceae bacterium
AACGACCATCGTGTCCTGCTCTTCGTCCCAGCGTGCATCGAGATCACCAAGATCGACCTTGACCACCACCACACCCTGGCCGTGGTCGCCTGAATTGACGCGATGGGCGAGGTAGTACCCGGGCTTTTGACTGACCGTTCCAACGCCGAAGAACCGCCCGCTACCGCGCTCTATGGCATCCTGAAAATAAGGGCGGAAATAGTAGTTCTGGCCGACAAAGGTCAATCGGTCCTGCCAGTTGCTGGACGCCAAAGTCAGCCCCCGGGCATCAATGACGTAGATGGCTTCGGTCTTGGCCGTTTTGTTGAGGTTTTCAAGAAAGAGGTCGAGCGTTTTGATTCGTACCGGATCGTTTGGATGCTCCAGCGTATCGGCGACCAGCGGATGATTCGATGTGATTTCCGGCAGGTAATCATACTTGTCCATCGGCGAGAAAAGTGCCGCGCTGAACGCCTCCAGTCGGCGCGCCGCGATGCTTTGGCGGGCGCGAATTCCGGTGTACTGGCTATAGGTGTAAGCAACATAGCCGGTTGCCAGGAGCAGGCCGAGAATGGCAAGAGCGTTCCGTAACCGCTTGGCGTTTCGCATCGAGTCGCTTGTCGAACGTATTAGGTTTGTGGTGAACGCAGAGGGCGAAAAAACTACAACAGTCTGGCGGAAAGCAAGCGCCACTCAACTTGGCAATTGATGGCTCCGGTTTTGTTTACCTACAAACCGTCGTTAGCAGATCTTATCAGGCTCGGCCAGATTCGATAATGGCCGTTGTGAGACGGTCAGCTTATTTTAATCCCTTCCGGAAAACACTCGGCTGACGAATCAGGCGGTAGGAAAATTCATCTCCGGCACACATCCACCCACTGGCCGTCCGTCACTTCGGCCAGCTGGGTTGGGCTGATCCGTACCGCCGTGTGCGTTGCACCGGCGGCGGGCAGCACTTCATCGAAATCCAGCAGGGATTTGTCCAGATAGACCGGTAACGGCTGTGCCAGCCCGAACGGGCAAACACCCCCGACCGGATGCCCGGTCAGCTCGACCACTTCTTCGGCCGGCAACATCTTGCCTTTGCCGAAAACGTCCTTGAATTTCCGGTGCTCGATGCGGGCATCGCCACGCGCTACAAGCAGGATGGCACGCCCGGCATGCAGACGAAACGCCAGGGTCTTGGCGATGCGGCCGGGCTCTACGTCATGGGCCTCGGCGGCGAGCGCCACGGTGGCCGTGCTGACGTCCAGTTCAATGATGGGGATATCCAGTCGGAGTGCAGAAAAGAAATCACGTACGGTTTGCAGGCTCATGGTGGACCGTGGGCAGTGGTCAAGCCTGAAACAGTAGCGGCGCGACGGCGAACTGGCAAGCTGGAGAGGAAAATTCTCCATTTGAGTCGCGGCGGCCGTAAGCGGGTTCAAGCTCTGCCATAATGTCCGGATTGATCCGCTTGCCCTGCACATAGGAGATTTCATTGGACGAACTCTTGCCCGCCATCGAACTTGAAACGGCCGACGACCCGCAATTTTCGGTGATCTGGATGCACGGCCTGGGCGCCGATGGCTCCGATTTTGTGCCGGTCGTGCCGGAACTGGGGCTGGATGGGTACGCGGTCCGCTTCATCTTTCCCCATGCGCCGATGATTCCGGTGACCTGTAACGGCGGCTACGTGATGCGGGCGTGGTACGACATCATTTCGCTGGACATCAACAGCCGCAAGATCGACGACGCGGGAATCGTTGCCTCCCGGCAGGCGATTCGTGGGCTGATCGCCCGTGAGAATCAGCGCGGCATACCGAGCCATCGAATCTTCATGGCCGGGTTTTCGCAGGGCGGCGCCGTTGCCTACGCCACCGCACTGACTCATCCGGAGAAACTGGCCGGCATCATCGCACTTTCAACCTATATCCCGAATCCCGGTCTGGCGGCAGAATTCACCGAGGCCAACAAGGCGACGCCGATCTTTGCCGCCCATGGCACCGATGACGACGTGGTGTCATTCCAGTTGGGCGTGGCGGCCAGGAATCTGCTGATCCAGTACGGCTACACGCTTGAATGGCAGGACTACCCGATGCCGCACTCGGTTTGCATTGAAGAGATCGAGGCCATCGGCAGATGGCTGCGCAAGAACATGACGCCACGTCGCGGAGAACAGCATTGAGCGATGTCGTCCTCAACCGCGCGACGCTGAGCGCGGCCGAACTGCCGGATTACGCGGGTATTACGCTGGTCGATATAACCCTGGTAACGTCGGACGAGCAGGCCCGCGAAGCATTCGACGCGCTGATGGCAGCCGATGCCATCGGTTTCGATACGGAATCGAAACCGACCTTCCTGAAAGGCGAAGAATCGACCGGCCCGCACCTGATCCAGCTCGCTACCGAGCGCCGTGCCTATCTGTTCCCGATTTCCCGGTCGCATGGCAGCGAAGTCCTGAAAACCATTCTGGAATCGCCGCGCTTGCTGAAGGTAGGCTTTGGCCTGGGCAACGACCGCAGCGCCCTGAAATCCACGCTTGGCATTGAGTTGAAAAACGTCCTCGACCTGGGCGAAGTCCTGCGCGGGAAAGGTCATCGCGGAACGGTCGGCGCGAAAATCGCCGTCGCGCATTTTTTCGGCGAACGGCTGCAGAAGTCCAAGAAAATCGGCACCAGCAACTGGGCTTCGCCGCGCCTGGCTGAACGCCAGTTGCTCTACGCTGCCAACGATGCGCATGTGGCGCTGAAGATTTACCGGGCCTGGCTACCCACTCAACAAAAACTACTCTGAAGCGCGTCCAGAGTTACAGCGCTTTACTTCTTCCGGCGCGCAGCAAACACGGCGCCAGCCAGCAGGATAAACGCGCCGATTACCACCTTCTGCCAGGTGCTGGGTACGCCCGCCAGTATCATCACGTTGTTAATAAGCGTGACGAGGATCACGCCGAGCAGGGTTCCCGTCACCGTCCCCGTGCCGCCGGTGATGCGTGCGCCACCGAGGATGACGGCGGCGATCACGTCCATTTCGCTGCCGACCAGATCGAAGGGGCTGGCCAGCCGGATCGTCGAGGCGTGCACGATGCCGCCGATGCCGGCGAGCAGCCCGACATAGCCAAAAACGAAGACATGCACCACGCGCAGGTTGTAGCCGAGGCGCTCGGCGATGGCCAGATTGCCGCCCATGGCGTAGATCGCGCGGCCCATGAGCGTGCGATTGAGCAGGAACCACGTCACCGTTGCCGCTACGACGAGCACTAGCACTGAAGCAGGCAGCACCGCCGTGCTTCCGGCGGGTGCCATGTAGTTGATCAGCGCAATCCGCCCGAAACCATCCATGCTTTTCGGGATTACCATGAAGAACACGGTGCCGACGAAAGTAAGCAGGAAGCCGCGCAGCAGGTACTGCGTGCCGATCGTTACGATCAGCGAGGGTGCCTTGAGCCGGTGGATGAGGTAGCCGTTGCACGCCCCGAGCAGGGCGCCCATCCAGGCGCCGCAGAACAGGATAAGGACGAACGGCGCCTCCGGCCAGTAGCGCAGCACGGCCTTGGTGATGGCGTACATGCAGAGCACGGCAATCGCCGTGAACGACACGTCGATGCCGCCGGCGGCGAGCACGATCAATACGCCCAGCGCAAACAGCCCGGTCACCGTGGACGAGCGCAGGATGTCGAAGATGGTCGATACTTCGAAGAAGTTCGGGTTGATGCTGCCCACCACCGTGCTGACGAGCACGATGAGGATTAGAGTGAACAACTCCGGGTGCCGCGCAAACAGGCTGCGGCGCGGCGTGGAAGCCAGGTGTGAAAGGCTGTTCGGGGTATTGGAGCTACGGGCGGCGAGCGTGTTCATGCGGCTACCTCGTCGCGTTCGGTGCCGACCAGGGCGTGATATAGCTCGGCTTCTTCCATTTTGGCGGGGTCGTATTCGCCGGCCAGACAACCCTTGCGCATGAGCAGTATCCGGTCGCAGTTCTGCAGGAGTTCGGGGAGATCGTCACTGATGATGATCACGGCCAGACCCTTTTCGGCCAGGCGCTGGATGATGCGGTAGATCGTATCCTTGGAGCCCACATCGACGCCGACGGTCGGGCCGTGCAGGATCAGCACGCGCGGTTCAATGGCCAGCCAACGCCCGATCAGCACGCGCTGCTGGTTGCCGCCCGAGAGCGACTGGACCGGCAGCATGACGTTCGGCGCGACGATCTGTAACTCCTTGACCATGTGTTCGGCCAGTCCGTCGCCCTTGCTCGCATCGAGCATGCCGAAACGCCCCAGCAGGCGGTCGAGAACCGCCGTCACCACGTTGTCGCGGATCGGTTTGTCGAGGAACAGGCCTTCGCTCAGACGGTCTTCCGGTACATAGCCGATGCCCTTGCGGATGGCGTCGGCCGGCGTGTTGAAGTATTGCAGTTCGTTATCCAGGCGCAGATCACCGCTATCGGCGGGCGCGACGCCGGCCAGCGCCAGCGCCAGTTCATTGCGCCCGGAATCCAGCAGGCCGGTAAAACCCAGAATTTCGCCGCGCCGGAGTTCGAAGCAAACATCGGCAAACGCACCCGAGACGCCCAGGCCCTTGGCCCGCAGCACCGTTTCCCTGGTCGGTACGCCGGTTCGATAGCGCCGGCCATCGAGTTGCTTTCCGGTCATCAATTGCATGAGCTGGGTCTTGGAGTAGTCGACAATCGGGCCTTGTGCCACTTTTTCTCCGTCGCGCAGCACGATCACCTGGCCGCCAATGGCATAGCACTCGTCGAGCTTGTGGCTGACGAACAGAACCGCCACGCCGGACGCGCGCAGCCCGTTGATGACGCGAATGAGGTTGTCGACTTCGCGCTGGGTCAGCGCCGTCGTCGGTTCGTCCATGATCACCATGCGCGCACGGGTAGCGATGGCGCGGGCAATGGCTACCAGTTGGCGCGTCGCAATCGGCAGCAACTCGACCGGTGTTTCGCGAAAGTCCGCATCGCTCGGCAGGCCGACGGTTTCGAGCGCATGCTTCGACGTTCTGGCCAGCAGTTGGCGGTCGAAGCGGCGCAGCATCTTGCCGTTGGTGGCGACCAGTTGTTCGGTGAGCGCGACATTTTCCGCCACGCTCAGGTTGGGAATCAGCGAGAGATCCTGATAGACCGTCTCGATGCCCGCCGCCAACGACTCCAGCGGTTTGAGGGCGTGGTATTGATGGCCGGCGACGATCAGCTCGCCTTCATCGGGTGGCTGCGCGCCGGAAATGATCTTGATCAGCGTACTCTTGCCGCAGCCGTTCTCGCCGAGCAGATGGTAGATCTCGCCCGGCATGATCGTCAGCGAGACGCCCCTGAGCGCATGCACGCCGCCGAAACGCTTGTGAATGCCGACAACATTCAGGAACGGGTCGCCGGAAACAGAATTCGATGAAGCCATTGAGGTCATACAGGACAAACCATCAAGTTGTGAAACAATTCCTCCCCCATCAAGGGGGAGGTTAGGTGGGGGATGGGGCTAGTCATGAAAACCAACCCATCCCCACCCCGGCCCTCCCCGTGAAGGGGAGGGAGGCTGGTTCATCAGAACGGATACTGCTTGTAATTGGCCTTGTCGGCGTCAACCCAGGCCTGGCCCTTCACCACCAGACCACCGCCCGGACCCTTGGTGACCTTGACCTTGTCGTAGCCCTTTACGCCGAGATCCATTCCGTCGGTTACGGTCTTGCCGTCGAGAAGAAGCTTGGCCACCTTGTTCATGACCGTGCCGGCATCCTTCGGGTCCCAGAAAGCGATCCCGGTGATGGCGCCCGACTCGAGGTACTTGCCGGTTTCACTCGGCAGGCCCGTACCGAACACGCAAACCTTGCCCTGCAGGCCGCCTTCTTCAAGTGCGCGGCCGATGCCGAGGACGTCTACCGACGAACCGCCCTGAAAGCCCTTGATGTCCGGGTGCTTGCGCAGCAGTTCCTTGGCTTTTTCGTAGGCCTTGGTGGCGTCGTTGTTCGATTCCGTCTTGGCATCGACCAGCGTCATCTTGGCGTATTTCTTGGCCGCGTTGGCCGCTCCGCCTTCGGCCCATTGCACGTGCGACTGCATACCGAGCGAGCCAACGAAGGAGGTCCACTTGCCGGCCTGGCCCATGCACTCGGCCAGACGGTCGTTGATGCGTGCGCCGTAGGCGGCGTTTTCAAAGGCCTCGACGTCGACCATGGTGTTCTTCTGGTTGTCAGCCTCGTGCGTGACGACCTTGATGCCGCGCGCCATGGCTTTCTTGAACACTGGCTCAAGTGCGGCCGGGTCGATAGGCACAACAGCCAGTGCGTCGACCTTCTTGGCGATCAGATCCTCGATTACGCGCAGTTGCTGCGCCGCATCTGCCTGGCCAGGACCGGTTTGCGCGGTCTTGACGCCAGGATTTTGTTCGCCGAACTCCTTGACACCGGCTTCCATCCGGTCAAACCAGGCGATACCGGTGATCTTGACCACCGTGGTGATGGCTTGTTGCTTGCCTTGCGCGTAGATCGAACCTGCGGCTCCCAGAAATGCCAGGGCAATTGCGGAACAGATAAGCTTGCGATTCATCAACCTCTCCTCATCAATAAGTTCCCTCAGGTCATTCAGACCGGCGCTGGAGGGCTGCGGCGCCAGACAACACATTGAACGTTGTAGCTTCAGCGCCGCAGGAACGGGCGCAGATCAAATCGTCCCGAAGCCAGGGAGATCAGCAGCATGGCGCCCCAGGCCAGGTCGCGGAAGAAGCTGGAAATGCCGATCAGGTTGAAGGTGCTGGACATCACCTGCAAGGTGATCGCCGAAAAGAACAGGCAAAGCGCGCGGCCGTAGCCACCTTCCGGTTTCACGCCGGCCATCACCACGGTCAGGATCGCGATCATCAGGTAGGAGCTGCCAAAATCCCATTTGGCGCTGGATGTGCGCGAGGCGATGATGATGCCGGCAATCGCCGCCAGAATGCCGCAGACGGTGTAGGTCACGATCAGCATGCGGCGTTCTGGAATCCCGGCGTAGCGCGCGGCCTTCGGATTGGTGCCCATCAGGAACAGGCGAATGCCGAACGGGCTGTGGCGCAGAACGACCCCGACGAGGAACACGATCGCCATGAAGATCAGGAAGGGCACCGGGACGCCGGCAAGCGTTTCGTTGCCGATGGCCGAGAGCGCTTCCACGTGACCGATGCGTACCGCCGAGCCATTGGTGAAGCCCACTGCCAGCCCGGCATAGAGCAGTTGCGTGCCCAGCGTGGCGAGGATCGGTGTCATCCGGGCGCGCGCAATGAGCAGACCATTGACCAGGCCGCCGAGCGCGCCGGTCAGCAAAGCGATGGCCGTGAAGGCCAGCGTGAAAGCCATTGGCGCATCGTCTGGCGAAAACAGGTGAGGGACCAGCAACCCGGCCACGACGCCGGCCAGATTGGCGAGCGCCACGACTGAAAGATCGATCCCGCCGTTGCCCGAGATCATCGCCAGCATCACGGCAATCGACAAGATGCCGAGTTCCGAAACTTGTCCGCCCATTGACTGCAGGTTGTCCAGATCGATGAACAGTCCATCGGATGCCACCGTTGCCAGCAGTACGATAGCCACGTTCATGGCGACCAGGAAAGTCAGTTGACGATCAGAAAACCACAGCTTCATCGTTCAGAGTCCTTGTTGAGCAGGCCTGCATAGGCGACATGTCAGAATTGGCTACTTCTCGAAAACAACGCCTTTTTTGAGAATGAAACAGCCGTAAGGGCGGTTCTCGCTGTTCTGTATGACGGCAAAGCATCTCTTGGCGGCGGCATAAAACTGGTGGCGCTCGATCACGGCATGCGCCACGTCGCGGCCTTCGGCTTTTTGGCAGGCCGCGAGCACGTCGGCATGAACGGAAAGGATGGCGCCGGGCTGGTCGACGGGGTCCATCCATGCCAGCGGGGAGTCAACAAAGGTGTCGAGCGGCATCAATTCCAGAATGCCGCCAATCGA
>JANNNT010000396.1:0-7789 GCA_031398685.1 Rhodocyclaceae bacterium
CCCAACTTTTTCCATATCACGCCCACAACTATTCTTATCGGAGACATTGCATGCACGCAACGCGGAAACTCTGGACTTGGCTGGCTATAATTTGTGTGCTGTCCTTTGCCGTTCTTGGCTGGGTCGGAACCGAAATATATCTGACGGCGCCGCCAATTCCGAAGCAAGTCATCAGCACGAAAGGCGACGTGCTGTTTTCTGAAGGACAAGTACAGCGCGGCCAGGAAGCGTGGCTGTCCGCTGGCGGACAGCAGTTGGGTTCAGTCTGGGGGCATGGCAGTTACGTCGCGCCGGATTGGTCTGCCGACTGGCTGCACCGCGAGGCGCTGGCCCTGCGTGAAATCTGGTCACAGCGCGATTTCGGCAAGAAATTCGAGCAACTGGCGGCAAGGCAGCAGGCAGAATTGAACGGACTGCTCAAGAGCGAAATGCGCCGTAACAGCTACGATCCCTCGACCGGAACAGTTCTGCTTTCACCCGAACGAGCCGAAGCGGTGCAACACGTCGTGCAGCATTACGTCGGCCTGTTCGGTGATGATCCGACCCTTGAGAAACTGCGCGAACAATATGCCATGAACGCCGGTACTCTTCCCGATCAACGTGATCTACAGGCACTGCCCGCCTTCATTTTCTGGTCTGCATGGGCGGCGTCTACAGACCGGCCGGGCGAAACCGATCTGAGCTATACCAGCAACTGGCCTCACGAGCCCTTGGTTGGGAACACGCCAACTACGGGCGCCGGGATCTGGTCGATCGCCAGCATCATTCTGATGATTGCCGCGATCGCAGCGATGATTTTCTACCACTCGATCAGCAAGGAAGAAGGCGATCCAGTTCCGCCCAAGGCCGACCCGCTGTTCGATTTGCAGCCAACGCCATCAATGAAGGCCACCAGGAAGTACTTCTATGTCGTGATCGGCTTGATTCTGGTGCAAGTCGGCATGGGGGCGATCACCGCGCACTATGCGGTCGAAGGGCACAGTTTCTTCGGTTTTCCGCTGGCGAAGATTCTGCCCTTCACCGTGAGCCGGACCATTCATACTCAGTTCGCCGTACTCTGGATCGCAACGGCTTGGCTGGCCACCGGCTTGTACATCGCCCCGGCCATCTCGGGTTACGAACCGAAATATCAAAAATTGGGCGTCGACGTCCTGTTCTATGCGTTGCTGTTCATAGTTGTCGGGTCCACGGCTTTCGGCTGGATCGGTACGCTGCAACATTCGGGAAATGATTTCAGTTTCTGGATCGGCAATCAGGGACTCGAATTCACCAGCATGGGCCGGGTCTGGCAAATCCTGTTGTTTGTCGGCCTCTTGTTCTGGGTCGCATTGCTGGGTCGGGGACTGATGCCGGCGTTGAAAAAACCGTCAGAAAGCCGCGGCCTGATTGCCATGGTGTTCCTGGCGGCGCTTTGCATCGGTGGTTTTTATGCGACCTCGCTGACCTGGGGCCCGCATACGCATTATTCGATGATCGAATACTGGCGCTGGTGGCTGGTGCATCTGTGGGTCGAAGGTTTCTTCGAGGTGTTTGCCACGGCCGTCATAGCTCTGTTGTTCACCCGTCTTGGACTGATTCGCGCCAGCGCCGCCAATAGCGCCATCGTGCTGGAAACGATCGTGTTTCTGTTCGGAGGGATATTGGGTACGCTACACCACCTGTATTTCACCGGTACGCCGACCTTCGTGATCGCTATCGGCTCCATGTTCTCGGCACTGGAAGTGGTCCCCTTGGCGATGATTGGAATCGAAGCGTATCGCAACTACCAGCGCTCGAAGTCCGCCCCCTGGGTTCAGGCGTACAAGTGGCCGATTTTGTGTTTCATTGCGGTCGGCTTCTGGAATGTGGTGGGTGCCGGTCTGCTCGGGTTCTCGATCAATACGCCGATTGCGCTCTATTACATGCAGGGACTCAACATGACGGCGGCCCATGGCCATGCCGCGCTGTTCGGCGTGTATGGGATGCTGGGTATCGGCTTGCTGCTGTTTTGCCTGCGCGGACTGTCCGACCGATTGGCCTGGTCCGACAGCTTGCTGCAACCGATGTTCTGGTCGCTCAACATCGGACTGGCAATGATGGTGTTCATATCGCTCGTGCCGGCGGGCATCTACCAGGCCTGGGCCAGCGTTAGCAAGGGCATGTGGTTTGCCCGCTCGCCGGAAGTCATCCATTCCCCACTAATGGAGACCTTGGTCTGGATGCGGGTGCCCGGTGACGTTGTTTTTTCGGTAGGCGTTGTTTTCCTGGCATTGTTTGCATTGCGCCTGTTGCGTAGCGGCAGAAGCACTCAGCCGCTGGTGACTCCTGTCGCGAGTGCAGAACGCGCTTGATCGGTAGTGTTTCATAGCGGTCGGGATGGATTCAGATTCAGGCTCGACCGCACAGTGAATTTTTCAACCAGACAAGGAGCTTCAGCATGGCACACGATTGTTCTCATTCCGTCATTTCCGCCGGCATCTATCCATTTGACGCACGCGGAGTGGCCAAGCGTTTCCGCCATGCTGCGATTGCATTGCAGCCCGGCGAGACCATGCGCTTCTGTAACGATCATGATCCATTGCCTTTGCTCTCGCAGATCGACACAAAATATGGATCGCGTGTTGGCAGGACGTATGTGTCGCGGCAACCGGGTGAAATCGTTATCGACTTTTTGCTAAAGGCTTGACGCTATGCGGCTCGGGCAGAACGTTGCCCGAACCGCAACCCTGACTATGGAGTCCTGAATCGGCAACTGCAAACGCGTGCTTAACAATGGCCGATCGATAGTCAGAGCTTCATTTCTGACATCGCTGCGGCTATTGTTTATTGGTCAAACCCCTGCGCGATCGAAACACGCTTCCAGCACCACAAACAGCTCGCGCTCCTCGAAGCGCACATGGGCGATCAGGAGTTCAGCAAAACCAAGCAATGTCCTGTCCTCTGGATGCTGCAATAGAACGGACAAACGACGCAGTTCCCTATGATCGTTCTGGACCCGCTCCACGAGTTTGTCTTCACCGGATGCGAGCAGCAACGGCAGCAGGGTGTTTTCCTCTACGAGGAAGTGGGGATCAAGCTCGGAGTAAAAAGCGGTAATGCAGGCTGACGCCGTCGTTTCCATCTGCGTTTGGTCGCCTGACATCGCAGCGCGTTTGGCCTGCTGGGCGAGTTTTAACGCACCGTGGTGTTCACGGGAAAGTTCCTGCAACTTTTGATGCCGCTTCATCCTGGCCGTTTCGCTTTCTTCGTATTCGGTGTTTTCCTGCCCCAAAAAATACTCACCAGCAGCGTTGCGCTGAACAACAGCACGGCACCCGCGTTCGCCAAACCACCCTCGCGCCGCAGCGCGAACCCGCCACTCACGCCGCCGACGACACGCAGCACAAGCGAGCTGTGCAGTATCAGCAAAGGCACGTAGAAAATCGGATGATAGGGAATCTTGACGCGCGCCAAAAGCAATATAGTTTTTACAGTTTATTAATCAAGGGAAAATTACAAAGAAGTGCCCGCCGTAAACACACAACCGCCTTCAAGGGTGATCAAACACTGGCCGCGTTGGCGGAGAAGCGGCGACCGGCAAACTGACGGTGGATTGCCCGGGAAAGTAAAAAAATGCTTGTCAAGACTTGACTTATTCACAATGAGCATGGCGCAGTCGATTTCATGCATTAGAACAAAGAGTTAGACAATTATTTTAAATTAGAAATAAATTTACATTTAACAATCAATGAGTTAGTGATTTGCTTAACAAAACTGCAATGTAAGTGAAACCTTGCTCTGGCAGGCACTTAGCGCGCTGCTTCACACGTCATCCACAGACTTGTCCACAGAAAATGTGGATAAGCCAAAGTCGTCTCGAAAGATGATAGTGTTACCTCCGCTATCTAATGTTTTTCTTTAACAACGGATGCGGTTTGGAGTGGGTGTCGCGTAAACCGCCACGATCCGGCGTGCGTTATGTTCCGTATGAACCATGAACCGGGAGTGCTGGCCTCGGTCTTTTGAACAGCCCCTATCTTGATGAAGTTTCTATGTTGAAAGTGCGACGCAATGAAGCATTTTGTAGTGGCCTCTGCAGCGCTGCTGGTATCGACGGCCGTCTGCGCTTTTGAAGTCTCTGAGCGCGTGCTTAACCAGTTTGTCGAATCAAAGCTCTCCGAGAAAAAGTACAGCGATTTACATTTGACGTCTCCAAACGTGACCTTGCTGGAGGGTTACGCAACGTTCTGTGCGGTTGCTCGTCCGAAGATCTATCCGAGAGACATCAATTTCTGCGCAAATCTGACGCCGAAATGGCGGCAAGAGACAGGATCGCTGCTTGCTACAAAAATGCTCCTAACCTCTTTGAGCGTCCCAGGGGTCGATGGCCAGCAAATCGAACTGGTCAAAATGCTCGCCAATCAAAGCGTCCTGCCTGCATTGGAGGGTGTTGAGCTTTACCGGGCAGACGACGCGATCGGCAAACAGGTTTCCAGCGTGAGAGTCACGCCGGGGAAACTCGACCTCGATTTCTAGCGATTAGCGCCGATCACGAGGGTCGTGGTCGTTTGGTTTGGCGCGAGTCGGCGCGGGATTGGCCTGATCGTCGCTCCCGACTTCAGAGCATACGCTGCAAGCTAATTTCGGATGCGGTCCTGGAAGTCCATCGCCTCTTCAGCCACGGTGGTTTTAGCCTTAGGGGCCGGCTTGATGGATACGTCATTCAGGTCGAAGTCTGAAAAAAGCATTTCGTCAAATTCAGGTGCACGTTGCTCGGCGGAGCATCGACGCTCTTTCCCCATCGAGGTGCCCAGCTTTTGGTGCCGTCGTTCGGTGCCTGACCTTCGTTCAAGATTAACGCTCATGGCAATTCTCCTCTTCAAGCTTCGGTCAGCTAATTTCTGGGCGAGGTACTAAAGTACGTATCAGAGTACGATTCGCTTGTTCCCCAATAAGGGTTGACCAGATCCTCCTCGTCCATCTCAGGCAAGTGAGGATCAAGGCTACGTCGCTGCGCCTTCCCCAGGAGGGCCGTCAGGTCATACATCCGATGGTCGTTGCCCGTTTTGCTCTCGTGTTCCACGGTCATCTTTGCTCTCCTCTCCATACACTAGAGATCGACTAACCAGACACAAACCTAAGACAGAGCGCGCGCGTGTCGAGTTCCTTCGGAATTCGCGCGCTTGTGATCTGAGCATCATGTCCAGATGAGAGCATCAGAAATTGAAGGTTTCCTCCTGCCGCACCGCGCGATACGCTGTTGACAGCGGCCGACTTCCCCGGAATCCTAATGCCTTCAGGCGCGCGTGGCAGCAACGTGCTACGCATCAATCCGGAGCGTGCTCCGGGAGCATCGAAGTGCATCGCGACGGATCGCTCGGCCGTCTGGGCTACGATCATGTTTGAGCGGAGCATTTCCTCGCTGTCATTTTCCAAATCAGGAGATCCGTCATGACCCGCTCCAATGATTCCTTGCCCCACGCCATCTACCTGGCCGAGACCCATGAAGTCACCAATGTTTCGCGCGATTTGAGCGACTACAACCTGTACACCGCCGACGACGCCTTGCAGGAGGCGGTCAGGCGTGAAGGCGGTGAGTGGGCCGCGAGCGCATTGACAAACTTTGGCCGCCTGATCGGTTCCGCCGACTATCTGGAACTGGGCCATCTGGCCAATCGCCATAGTCCCGAATTCGACACCCACGACCGCTTCGGCAACCGCGTCGATTTTGTGACGTACCATCCGGCCTACCACCAGCTCATGAAGACCTCGATCGAGCACGGCCTGCATTCCTCTCCGTGGACCGATCCCAAGCCCGGCGCCCATGTGGCGCGGGCGGCTCGTTTCTACATGCACTCCCAGGTCGAGGCTGGTCATGGCTGTCCGATCACCATGACGTTTGCCGCCATCCCGACGCTACGGCATCAGCCCGAACTGGCGAAAATTTGGGAACCCAGCATTACCGCCCGCCACTATGACCCGCGCAACGTGCCCGTGGAACTGAAGCAAGGTCTCACCATCGGCATGGCGATGACCGAAAAGCAGGGCGGCTCCGACGTGCGCGCCAACAGCACCCGTGCCTATCCGCTCGGCCAAGGTGGGCCGGGGCAGACGTACGAACTGGTCGGGCACAAGTATTTCGTGTCGGCGCCGATGTGCGATGCCTTTCTGGTCCTGGCGCAGGCGCCCGAAGGGCTGTCGTGCTTTCTCGTGCCGCGCTGGCGCCCGGACGGCACCAAGAACCCGCTTCAGATTCTGCGCCTGAAACGGAAGATGGGTAATGTCTCCAACGCGTCCAGCGAAACCGAACTGCGCGGAGCGCTGGCCTGGATGGTTGGCGAGGAAGGCCGGGGCGTGCGCACGATCATCGAAATGGTCAGCATGACCCGCTTCGACTGCATGGTCGGCTCCAGCGCCGCCATGCGCATGGCGGCCGCGCAGGCGCTGCATCATTGCTCGATTCGCTCGGCTTTCGGCAAAATACTGAACCAGCAGCCCCTGATGCAGAACGTGCTGGCCGATCTGGCCCTCGAAAGCGAAGCCGCACTCACCCTGACCCTGCGCATCGCCCGCGCCTTGGACAGCCGCGCCGACGAGCACCAGGATCATCTGGTGCGTCTGGTTACCGCCATCGGCAAATACTGGATTTGCAAGCGCACGCCCAACCATGCCTACGAGGCCATGGAATGCATCGGCGGCAGCGGCGTCATGGAAGACAGCATGCTGTCGCGCCTCTACCGCGACGCTCCCATCAACGCCATCTGGGAAGGCAGCGGCAACGTGCAATGCCTCGACGTGCTGCGTGCGTTTTCGAAAACGCCTGGCGTGGTGGAGGCCTTCTTTGCCGAAGTCGGCCAGGCCAAGGGCGGCAACAGCGCACTGGACCGCTACGTGACCGAGCTGGCTAAAGGCTTCAGCGACTGGCAAGACTTCGAATACCGCGCCCGCGACATGGTGGACCGCATGGCGCTGGCCTTGCAGGCCGCCCTGCTAATCCGCCACGCCCCGGCCTATGTCGGCGACGCCTTCTGTCAGTCACGACTGGCGCCGGCCGGGCACCACACCTACGGCACCTTGCCAATGGGCGTCGATGCGGCAGCCCTTATCGCGCGGGCAACACCGGTGGCAGCCTAAGCCGGGCGACAGGCAGACGTGGCAGAGAAAGCGCCCTCGTTGCGTGCCGAAAGATCTGAGGGCGCAGCAGCGAACGGCGCTGCTGCGTGGCTTGGCCTCGCGTTGTTCAGCGCGTCTTTTTCTTCGTCAGGTGTGCCAGCCTAACACTGCACGATTCGGCACTGCCGGCCGCCATCGGAAGGGTTGAGCGGTGCTGGCCAACATCCTCAGCAACCTGATTCACAGGGTGTTGAAATTCTGCCGGCCGGCCCTATATCGGCGCTGTGGACGTCGTGAGACAAGCGGCGGACACCCCTTCAATTATCGAGGAGGACTAACCATGTATCGAACTTTTTTCCCGCGTGACGTGTTCGCAGAACTCGACCGACTGCAGCGCCAGATGCAAACGACCTTCAGTGGTTTGCCCAGCATCCGTGGCCTGGGCAACGGCAGCTTTCCGGCCCTCAACATCGGCGGCACCCCCAGCAGCGTCGAAATCTACGCCTTCGCGCCCGGCATCGATCCGGCCAGCCTCGAGGTTTCGCTCGAGCGCGGCGTACTGAGCATCAGCGGCGAGCGGCGCAGCGCGCTCCCGGGGCGCGACGACAAGGTCACCGTGCATATCGACGAGCGCTTTGCCGGCCGTTTCCGCCGGGTGCTTAGCTTGCCCGAGGACATCGACGCGGACACCATGAACGCCGCCTATAACGAGGGCGTG